>JANWIO010000137.1 GCA_025449835.1 Vampirovibrionales bacterium | reverse complement strand
GCTTAAGGTGATTACGTTTCCTTGAGTTTGATTCGGATTGTTGTGGTTAAGCCCGTCAAACCGAATACTCATGTACTCATAAAACTTACTCACAAAGAGATAATGCCCCAGATGGTTGAGTCTTTGAAACAAAGATAGCCCAAAATCAGCTCCATTTTTGATTAAAAATTTGTCCACTTCCTGCTCTCGTGCCATATTGGTTCGCAGAGACTCACCAACGGGGCTTTTTACCAATTTCTTTGAAGATCCACCCAAAAACATCATGAGATATTTGGGGAAAACAGAAAGGGCATCGAAAATTCTCGTTTTTACAAAATGGATAAATTGACCGATTGAGCCTGTTGTCGGTGGTTTATTCATCTTATTTTGATATTCTGTGGCCTCTCGATCAGTCTCTGGGGTTGTTCCAAAAGGCAGATCGTTTTCAACCTGGAGCGCATGAAAGAGCTCATGCATCAAAACGCTGGTATCTGCTTTTTGAGAGATAAAAACACCCAGCTTTTTTTGACGATACAGTTTGGGCAATACGTGTTGGGTATACTCAGGCGGATAGGCTTTGCCAGGATCATCAAAGCTCACGGGTTGGGAGGCATCTTCACCATATCGTATGGAGTCGGGGATATGGACAAAAGCCATATTCCCATGAGCCTTACATACCTGATTTACCCATTCCCGGCCGGGTTGGGAGGCGTCATAAATCTCCAGAGTGTCACCAAAGAAGGTTTTGATTGCTTCTAAAAGCGCTGGTTTGGTTTGGTTTTTTGAAAAGAGTTCGTAGGCTTGTGTTTTTACAGTTTCCAGTTTTTCTGCATCACTTTTGGCATTGTTACGAGTTGATGATGTCAATACGGGGTCATTTGCAGAGGCCGTTCCAAACCGTGGGGATACACGCCGTGGTTTTGGAGCGGTAAAAATATTTGGCTGGACTGCGCTGATAGTGGACATGAGATGATTTTTCTCCCGACTGGAAGCCATGGTTTCTGTGTGAGGTTAAAAGGCTCTCAATCTATTTTTGTGCGTAATTATTATGAAATGTAAAGAAGGGGTGGTTTGCTTTATAAAAGAGAGGTAAAGAGCGCAAAACATCGGCTCTAGAGGGACTTTTTTAAATCCAGAGTCCGTTCCCTCCTCCCTGGACACCTCACTAACTCAAAATTAAAAATAGGGTCGGGGCGGGGCAGGAACAGGCCCCGCACCAGGATGTTTGAATGGAGCGTAAATGGATTCACTTTTTAAGTCCAGAGGCCGTTCCCTCCTCTGGACACCTCCCTATAGGTTTTTTAACGGGGATAGGGGAAAAGCCATGGAATGAAATTTATTGGATGGAATGGGTAATCGCTTTTTCCCGAAAGGGGTGAAACCCCTTGGAATAAGGAAGCTTGCTTCCCCTACTTAAGGTGTTTATGCTGTTCAAGCTCTTTGCGAAAGCAAAATCCCACCAATTGGTCTTCATGAGCACGTGGCATATTGATAAATTTTAAGGCTGTTACCGTTTCGTTAGGTGTCTTGGGTGTTCGGTAGGGTGAAGGACTGCAAAAAATCACTTCGCCATTAAGCTTAAAGAGCTGGTATCGGTTATCGGGCTGGAATGAAATCATGATTTTATCCCCAGGGCTGTAAATTTGCTGGGAGGTAAAGCGAACCCCGCCACCACTGAGGTTAATAGACTCACCATCAATAATACGGGGGCGTCCATTGACTGTGTAAATAACCTGTACAGGGAACCGAACGGGAATACGAACGTGTTGACGACGCTTGAGGAAGTATTCCTGAAAACTGGCCGGGATTTCAACCCAAAACCCCGAGACAATGGCATCTTTTTGATAGCGTAAAATCCAGGTTTCAATTTGGGGGAGATCCTGATTTCGATTTAAGAACTCAATTTCAACACGAACACCTTGGCGAAGAAGGACTTCTGAATTTTCTACGGTGGGAATGGCAATGAGCAACTGATTTTCTGTAATATGTTTAATGGTTGTATCCAGCGTTATAGAGCGAGAGGGTTCCCCAGGGAACCATAGCGTGACCCGAAGGGGGTCCTCAATTTCTAAAATTTCATTTAAGGCCAGTATGCCTTGGGGGCTCACGGTTCGTGCTCCTCGGTTATCCTTAGGCTTGGGTAACCACATTTGCTATCTTTATATTCATTCTTCGAAGGTTTAGCACCTCAAAAAAATAGATTTTGCCCTTGGTTTGCGTTTACTTTGATAATATCATATGTCAATACACTCGGTAGAAGCCTTCTCCATGCCTCACGGAAAGCCCTCTTAAATTCCAATCGGTATGTTTTTGGGGGAACCGCAGGATAGGGCAGTGGGAGGCTGAATCAGATCTTTTTGGGATAAAATGTAAAATCATCTTTTAAACTTGTAAAAGTTTGACATTAAAGGATCTTCCCGCTATATTAAATTTTCACCGGTATGCATACGATTAAAGGAATGGAAAAGACCCATGCGAGCCATTGTAGAGATTAACGGAAAGCAATACGAAGTTGAAGAAGGGCGCTATGTTCAGATTGATCAATACGCCGCTCAAGAAAACGAAGAAGTGACCCTGGGCAACGTCACCATGATTTTAGCCGGAGAACACTCTTTAATTGGAACACCTTATGTTGAAGGCGCAACGGTAAAAACCCGTATAAAACGCCACGGTCGTGGACCCAAACTCTTGATTTATAAAATGCGGTGTAAAAAAGGTTACCGTCGTAAAAATGGACATCGTCAAGGCTTTACAGAGCTTTTAGTAGATGTGTTGGATTTTCCCGGAAGAGAAGCCATTGCACCCTTTGTTAAAACCGAAGCACCTACTGAAAAGCCCAGAGCAACAAGAACCAAAGCGGCTGTTGCAGAACCGGTAACGGAAGAAAAACCCAAAAAGAAATCAGCTTCAACTGCAAAATCGACGAAAAATGCAGAAGCCACGGTAGAAGCTGCGCCAAAGAAAACCACTGCTAAGAAATCGACACCCAAAGCGGAAGTGCCTCAGCCAGTTGTAGAAGAAGCACCTAAGGCAGAGGCTGCTCCAACGGTGGAAGAATCACAAACCACTGGTGAAGGTCCTTCAGAGACAGTAGAATAAATTAAAAAGAACAGATTGATTAAACGGAGATAAAACATCATGGCTCATAAGAAAGGTGTTGGCTCAACTCGAAACGGACGAGACAGTAATCCCCAGTATTTAGGGGTTAAAAAGTACGGTGGCGAAGTTGTTCGCCCTGGTAACATTATTGTGCGTCAACGTGGCACGAAATTTCATCCCGGCACCAACGTGGGTATCGGTAAAGATGATACATTGTTTGCCTTAAGCGATGGTGTGGTAAAGTTTGAGCGCTACCGAAAAACCAGTAAAAAAGTAAGCGTTGTTGCTCCCTAATTCAGCGATTCTCTCGAAATTTTGAGCGAAAGCCAAGTCCTTGATTCTCGGCTTTGCTTTTGAGCGATGGTAAATCTGCAGATCTGTCCGCTTTTTTTTCTGAAAGGGATTGTCGAATCATCTCAATTTCAGCTTTATATCGGCTTTCATAAGGGTATTTGCTCTCTACAACGGAGCGTTCTACAAATTGGTTGCAGTTATAACAAAAATGCCCAATTCGGTTGATAAAGGTCATCTCACACTTACACATGGCACATTGTGAGGTGACAAGCTGAACAGCGGTTCCCAGGGCACCACTAAACAACAAGGTTTCCATCTCTTGTTGAGGGATATCAAACTTCTCCGCTAATTTCTCAATAGAAATGCCTTTATTTGCCTGAATAAAACGATAAATCTCTTTGTGGAGTTCCTGTTCATACTCATAACAAGTGCCACACAGGGCACAGATACCTTTTTTAAAAAGTCTACCGCAACGCTTGCAGTTTTCTAACTCCATGGAGAAACCTCATCAGACGCTATTTTAGGAGAAGAAGGTGAATCTTTCATATCTTGGTTATTGGATGAAATGGGGATATATTGAACTGGGAATGCCGATGTTTCAAGTTGTTGCTTTTCAGGGAGAATCAACGTAACCTTACGGCCTGTGCCCATTCGTGAAGATTGGTTTAAACTACGCTTTTCAAGGAGTGCCAATAGTTTTTGAAGGCAGTCTAAGCAGGCATTTTCAGAAGTATGGTACATTTTTTGATTGCAAAGATAGCAATACCCATTGCGACAGTTATCCAAAACCGTAAATTCAGAAGACGCATCAAACCGATAGGAGAGATATCGCTCATTCACATGCAAATTGCCCCCCAATTCTTGTGAAATTTCACTAAAGGCACAAGGGGCCACCAGCTTTTCAATTCGGTTTAGAGTGACTTTGTACTGGGCATCATGCATGACACGGCATCCAGGGCAAAGTTCATCCTCTTTGGACAGGGCCTTGTGGACCTTTCCACAAAGGCGGCAGTTGTTTAAAACCATCGCTTATCAACCTTCAAGGAAAATATAGGGTATTGATCCTTTCGACCAAAACCTCCAAAACTTGAAACTTTTTTTATTGAATATGCAAACTGGTTACCTTCGTTTTGAATTTTGAGTCTTAAATTTTAGACAATTGAATGTATTTTTCAGGATTTAAATGAGAATTTGTATTGTGTAAAGTGGGTTTACAGATAAATTTTTTTAAAATCCCTTTTAGAGGCTTAAAAACAGATTAAATGTATTGCACAATCATGCCCTTTATTTATTAAAGGAATGTTAATCTTGCCGGTTCAATATCATGGTTTTTCTAAAATTTGTTTTTATATAAATACAAGGTGAAAACACAACCTGCAACGAAAAAAGTTTCCTTTATCATCGAAGTTTCTCTATGGTGTGTGGCTTTACACGGTGGCTTAGGCATAAATGGGCTTCTGGTACTCTATACCAGAAGCCCATTGGGTTTTTAGCGATTCCTCCCGTAATTTTCTCTATCATGTGTGTGTAATAAATTCATAAAATCAGGACCTCAGTTCTTTTTCAGTATTGCGGCAATCAGCACAATGGGCAGTATACTTTTCATCAACTGGCTAAAACTGCCTAAGGTAGATAAGCTACAATTAAGCGAGTTACTCGATGTGTCAGAATTTGGAGATGTCTCATTACTACTATCGATGCCTTCAATTTTGGATAGTAATGAGGTATCCTGCTGCTGGACACCCGATTCCAGGTTGGTAAAATCCGATTGAAACTGATTATCGATATAGTTGGTAGAGTGATTAAACTGGGATTGGTCTTTAATGGCTGGATTTTGGGTGTCATTATTCAATACCTGATCGAGGGTTAAAGTGCCTTGATTTAAGGCGGTTTCGACGGCATGCAAGGTTTCAACATCCTTGGTGCCAACCCCATCGGCATTGGCTAAACTGGTATTATTGGTGTCTTGAAGAAGTTTTTGAAGCTGGGCATCGTCAAACGTACCACCATTCAGCATATAATTGGACGCCACCAATGCAAAATGGTCACCGGCCTTTGTTGGGTCAAGGGATTCACCGCTTGAAAATTGATTTTCATCTGCCTGACTGGTTGTTATCCTTTTTCCAGCTGCAATTTCTTGGGCAAAGGTTGCCATAATATTTACTTTTGCGGCTTTTAGTGCCGTTGCATCATCCAGATTTAAATTTTTAAAGAGTTTTGTAATACCATCCTGATTAATAACGCCGTTTTGATCAACATTTTGGGCATAATTGTCAATCAGGGACACGTTGCGGTTTGCAAAAAGCACGGGCGGGGTTGATGACGCCGACGAATCAGCAGATGTTGTGGTCGATGTATCTGTAGAGGTCGTCGTGTTCGAGTTTGATGACGCCCCAAAGAGGTTGCTCAAGTTGCCATTATTCATCAGTACCGCCAGCAATAGTACATCGGTAAGGGAACTGCTTGGGTTACTCCCTAACACGCTGCTTAAACTCGATACAAAGCTATCGGTGCCTGAGGACCCGTTGCTTCCCAATAAACCTGAAAGGAGGTTGGCCGTACTGGCGGATGAATCAGATTGCGATGACGGTGATGAGTTAAGCACCGCATTGATGGCGCCACCTAAGCTATTAATTCCAAGAAAGACATTGGATGACATGGAAGTATTTCTCCTTAAAATTCTCTGATTCTCTCAATAACATCGTTTTCATCATTGCGACCTAGGTTACTCCTCTTTTGCCACTAGGCAATAATATCCATGACGCCAGTATCAGGTAACCTAATAGCACCACCCACAGGATGGGGAGGTTAATAACAGCCATAAGGCGGCTCATAGGGTGAAGATGTAAAATCCAAAATGGGTGCATACTCAAGTCTCCAAAACCGCAAGGGTTTAGTTTCTCTCTTATTTTTATAAAAACAATTTATTGGGGCCTTGATGTCACTTTGTAAAAAATCTGTTACATTCTACCTTTCTCTGGCCTTGGGGTGTCTTCAGAAAAGATTGTTTTAAAAGCTCCATCCAATTGGGGATGTGAGGCCATGTGAAAAACGTCATAATCACATCAGCAGGTAAGCCAATGAGTGAGAAAAAGGAAGGTTCGGTATGGGATTCAGGTGGAGTGCCATTATTACAGTTGCAGCAATGCTTTTACTCGTGATTGTCGCTATTTGTCCGAGTGCTTGGTCTGTTGATCTTTCGGTGCGTGACAATGCATATATGATGACACCGGTATCCCAGATTGCTTCTGACCATCTTTCAGGCCCCTCGCCAACCAGTGAGGCCAGCACACATCCGAGCGATATGGGAGTTGATGCCATCCGGTCGATGGAGTATCATCCTTCGGGATCGACGCCGCAATCGGAACCGGTGAATACCCAGGTGATCATTCCTCAATCCACAGCCATGACTCAGCAAAAAATGGCCGATAGTATTCCAACATTCTTGGTTTTTCCCGTCATTTCTAAAGATGCCCAAAGCAAAGCTTTTTCGGATTTGCCCATTTTACTCTCAACGGCTGTGGCCAATCGCCTTGAACAGAAATCAAACCAGGAAAGGCTGGGGTATCAGGTGATTAATCCTATTTATGCCTATGACCAAATTAAAGAAAAAGGGCTGGAGCCATTTTATGAAAAATTAGTATCGGATTACCTTCAGGCCGGCGCACCCAATCCCAGCGACTTGACCTATTTGGCTGATGAACTCAGCACCAAAGGGCATCACATTGACTGGGTTGTGTTTGTGGAAGCTAATTTTGATGCCAGTCATATCACCAAGCCGGTGGGCTTAGAAGTACCCATTGCTTTTATTTTGGATTCTCCGCCCAATGGCGGGAGTTATTTCCTTCAGGGAAAGGTTCAGGTCTTTAGTACCGAGGATAATACGCCCTTGGTGTGGAAAAATGCATCCACTGCCAGCATGAAGCTGAACCAATTTGATAACTTTACGCCTTCAGTATTTGATGACTCCGATAGCATTATGCATTTTAAAACTGCCACCAACCAGATGGCCGTTAAAATGTTTTCAGACTTACCTCCCAATGCTTTTACCAGCCATGCATTGGTGCAAGCTCAGTTACTTCAGGATCCAGATGTATCCTCTGGTACTATTGGACCAGATATTCAAAAAGCTTTAAAACGTATTTTAAGTTATTAAACGCTTAACCGTCACCGCCGGAGGCAAAATCCACTGATGATTGTTGAAGCTCTTGGGTTGACTTATCCAGATCTTTTTGAACGTCTTGTAGGTCTTGGTCATTATTAGAGCTGTCCATAACGTACTGAAAATTGGTATTCCAAGTTTGAAGATCTGCTGTTAATGCGTCCCCTCGCATTTTAAGGCATAGGCGAACCAGGGGCGCAATGGTTGGGTTCACCGAAAGCTGATATAGCTGCCTGGAAGTATAACCGCTTTGCCAACTGGTTTGTGATTTTACCCACTGGTACAATTGGCTATTCATTAATTTATTGACAAGGGGCGTTAACAACACATCGGGAGGGGTTTCCTGGCTTTGGTTAGCCGTATTTTCAATCTGTGACAGCTGATTGGGTGCCATCTTCTCTAAAGCTTGATAAAGACCATTCTGTGCATCAAAAACAGCGCCGATTTCTCGCTGGGAAAGCTGAGAAATATCTGGGGTACCATTTGCAGAAACCTGTAAGTTTCTTAACCCGCTTAATGGGCTAAAGGTCGGTACGATATTGCTGTATAAGCTGCTGGATGCTGCGTTATTCATTCCCATGATCTTTACCCATAGTTCTCCTTTATCTAAAATAATAAAAACAATATTAAGATTTAGATTGCGTGATCTTCTGCATTTTGTTACATCCTGTAACATGTGGTGGGCTCAGGAAAGGGTGAAATTGGTTTGAAAGCAGCTTGTTAAGGGCTGATTGGGGGGAGGCACCAAGCATTTCCACAACGGGATTTCTGATGGAATAAAGGGCCGTAAGGTCGGAATCAGGGTTTGGATTGCTAAGTCTGCCTGAGTCAGATCATCGGGATAGAAGTTAAAGACCACGCCGTAAATGGTAATATTTCGGTTTTGGAGGGCTTCAATAGAAAGTAACGTATGATTCATGGTGCCTAAACGACAATGACTCACCAATAAAGTGGGGACATGAAGGGACTGAATGAGATCAATCATGAGATGCGACGATGTCGTTGGGACCATTAAGCCCCCCGCCCCTTCGATGAGCAAGAGATCATGGTGGCTGGCGTAGGTTTCTACGTCTTGTGCAATTTGCTGAAAATCGATAATGCCCTTTTCATCGGCCACTAATGGCGTCACAGGAGGCTCAAAGCAATATCGGCAATACGTTTTAACCTGCCCTTCAAATGCTTGATGGATAAAATCAGGATCTTCTGGTGGGGACCCTAAGGGCGTCCCGGTTTGGATGGGTTTATAATATCCAACAGACTTGCCTTGCTCTTGGGCTTTTGCGGCTACTGCTGCTGACACCCACGTTTTCCCAATGCCGGTATCGGTGCCGGTGATAAAGAGTTTCATAACGGGAGAAATTCCTCTTTTGCGCTTTTCTTTTTCTACACCATCAATATTCTTTTACAATATAGAAGGAAGCAGGCTTCCATCAGGGGTGGTGTTGGGTAGGGGTAGGCCAACATTCGGAAACTCTTGATTCCAGAGGCCATTCCCTCCTCTGGACACTTCCCTCAAATGTAATGCTAAATAGTGTTGGTGCAGGGGCGGGGAGCTTGCTCACCCACTTTACATGTAAAAAAGGGACTTGTCTTCAACAAAAGCGTATAATATAGGGAGAATCCATAAGATGATTTGTTCCCGATGAAGCGTTTAAGCATTTTAATGAGTATCTGTTGTGTTCTCCTCTGGGGGGCCTCATTTGCGCAAGCCCCGACGCCCCCACCTGGCCAAGCTCCCACTATCCAAACGCCTGATGAAAATAATGCCACGCTGTATATTACCCAATATCATCTCGCCTCCAGCGATAGCCCCGTCTACGGTTTATTTAATATTGGTACTAAGCCGTCAGTTCAATTGGTGGCACCCAGCTTAAACGGTGGCATTCTCAAGCTAAAGCTCCATGGCAAGCATTATCTTATGGCAAATCGTCAACCTTTTTCAGTTATGGTTTCCTTTGAAGATGAAAGTGGCAAGGTGTTCAGCCAATCGGCAAAATACACGTTTTCACCCGACAAACAAAATACCGATCCGCATTGGTTCTTAGGACTTCAAAATATTGCGGGACTCTATGGTAGCCAATCGGTGAATATTCCCGTGCCACCAGGCACCTCCACAATTGATCTGGTTGGCGTGGAGGGGCAAAGTACTTCCCCCAATCAATTGGTAGGCTACGTGAGTGATATTATTCTGCCACAGGCGACTTCAACCAAATGACGCTTAAAATCACGGCTGCGGAATTTATTACCAGCGCCCCTTCTATTAAAGAAGCCCCCTTGTGGGATCTGGCGGAAATCGCCATGGTGGGCCGATCCAATGTGGGAAAATCCAGCCTGATTAATACCTTGGTGAGTCGCAAGAATTTAGCCAAAACCAGTAATACACCTGGAAAAACCCGGCTCATGAATTTTTACCGTGTCAATGACCGCTTTTCTCTGGTGGATCTGCCGGGCTATGGCTATGCCAAGGTTTCTAAGACTACCCAAGAGCAATGGAAACGTCATTTTGAAGCGTATCTTGCCAAACGCAAAAACTTAGTCCTTGTGATTCAACTGCTGGATGCTCGTCACCCGCCCCAAGACT
>JANWIO010000136.1 GCA_025449835.1 Vampirovibrionales bacterium | reverse complement strand
GCCGACGGAAAAAATCGCGTTCAACATCGTGTGGTCTTTAATCTTCAGAGTGGATTAATCTACACCACCCCCTGTTTTACAGAGGAAGGTTTTCGGTTTTTATTTCCTAAGGCTGGGCAAAGCTACCACCACGAAGAAAGTACAGCAAAAGATCAGGCCAATTGGGTTTTATCCCACTGCCCCACCTTCAAATCAATTTATGATATCGGGTGTGGAGAAGGTTCTTTTCTCAATATGCTCCCGGCTGAGACTCAAAAAATTGGCATCGATCTTGATAAGACCTCTATTCAACAGGCTCAACAGAAGATGCCGAGTGCAGACTTCATCTGCAATGACTTTATGTCTTTTAACACCCCTTACCAGGTTGATGTGATTACGATGTGGGATGCTTTGGAGCATTTACCCGACCCATTTTATGCCCTAAAACACCTACGGGAGAATGCAGGAAAGGAAACCCGGCTGATTCTTGAGGTTCCCATTCTCGATCGTGTTGCTGAAGTCTCTACCGAAGATATTGTCGGCTTTTTTAGCGTAATGCATCTAACGCATTTCAGCAAAACCACATTACACTGCATGTTACAGAATGCAGGATGGAAAATTATAGAAGAAACCCTGGTTCAAGGGTACAACGGTTACCGAGTTATTGCGATACCCTGCAAACCCTCAGAGATGTTACCCACAGCCGAACAAAAATACGTCGATCTGGCGGCTGCTGAAAACTATCTCCAGCAATGGGAAAACAATATTCAAAGGGTCAAAGAGCGATTGGCTCAAATCCCAGAAAATGCCAATGTTTTAATTTGGGGTGCAGGTATGCATACCCAGTATTTAGAACGATTAACACCCCTATTTAACGCTCACCATTACTATTTAATAACAGACAGCGATCCGCTCAAATCAGGTGACTATTGCCACGGAATTCCTATATTATTACCCAATGATATTCCAGCAGAGGTGTGGCAAAAAAAAGATTTATATGTTGTTGTTTCCAGCTATGGGGGCCAAAATAGCATTTGCAAAGCCCTTGAAACAAAAAACATTGCCTCAGGCCATATCATAACGCTTTACAATAACACCCATAGTTACTAAGCTAAGTTTTCAAACTTAATCGCTTAATTTTTTTCAACGATACAAGCTGTTCCGTAAGCTAAAACTTCAGTTAAGCCTTCCATAACCTCAGTAGCATCATAACGAAATCCCATAATGGCATTCGCTCCCAACTGTTGTGCATGGAGTACCATTAAGTCGTAAGCATCTTTCCGGGCATGTTCACAAAGCTCTGTATAAATGGTTATATTACCGCCAAATAGAGTTTGAAGGCCGCCTAAAAACCTTCCCACAACAGAGCGTGAACGAACAACAATTCCACGAACGATGCCCAAATTTTGGACCACATGATAACCATCCAATTGAAATGTTGTTGTGACCCTATCGGTTGAAATACTCATAGATACCTCAGACCCCAGTTATGTGATTTTTATTTTAGCTTGCCCTATATGAACCGACAAGCTAAAAGGGTTTAGGAGTTCTTTCCAAAGCAACTTCAACCCGATGAAGCTCAGCAGTCAACCCATCTGAGAAGAGGCCTCAGGCGTGTTGAAGTTTTTTTCTAGACGTATTGAACTTTTTTCGCCCTTTTTTCATAGCGCCCTTGGGTTTTCGTCGATATTCTCTCGCTGTATCTATTGACTTTAAATCAGCGATTTTGGCACCAGGCGCTGATTGGAGATGCAAAGCATTCTCCTGGCTTTTTTGAATCGCACTAAACTGACGAATTTGCCCGGAGGAGACAAAGGTAAATGCCAGCCCTGATTTTCCAGCCCTACCGGTTCTGCCAATGCGATGAATATAACGATCCGTATTTTCGGGTAAATCATAATTGAATACCGCTTGGACATCCTGAACATCGATCCCTCGGGCAGCAACATCTGTGGCAATAAGCAAATGAACAGCCCCCTTTCGGAAGCGTGCCATCATTTTATCCCGTTTACTCTGAGACATCCCACCGTGAAGGCCACCGACGGGATACCCTTCAGTCTCTAATTTATCAACCAAATTATCTACTTGGCGCTTGGTATTGCAAAAAATCAGCGCGAGTTTTAATTGATGTAAATCAATTAAGTGTGTCAGCACACCCAATTTTGCCTTTTGGCTTACTTCAAAATACTGTTGCTCAATCAAAGGTATTTTCTGCTCAAGGGGCATAACTTTTACCCATTGCGGATTCTGCTGGTACTTTTGGGTCAATTCTAAAATTGCTTTGGGCATGGTTGCAGAAAAGAGAACTGTTTGCCGACTTTCTGGGGTTTGGTTCAAGATAAGCTCAATATCTTCACGGAATCCCATATCCAACATTTCATCCGCTTCGTCTAAAACAACCGTTTTAACAGCAGCTAGTTTGATTGTGCCACGCCGCAGGTGGTCAAGCATTCTCCCGGGTGTTCCAATGATGATTTGCGGTTTCTTCTTCAGCGCCTGAAACTGGCGATCAATCGGTTGGCCACCATAAATGGACACAACCGAAATCGCCTTGTTATATTGAATCAGTTTCCGAAATTCATCTGCAACCTGTATGGCCAACTCTCTTGTGGGACACAAGACCATTGCCTGTACTTGCCTATTTTCAGAGCAGATTGTTTCAATAATGGGTATTGCAAAGGCAGCCGTTTTACCTGTCCCAGTCTGAGCTTGACCAATCACATCTTTATTCTCCATGAGAAGTGGGATGGTCTCTGCCTGAATGGGGGATGGTTGTTCAAATCCCATGTCCCTTAAAGCATGCAAAAGCTCACGGCTTAAACACAGTGTATCGAAATTCACCTGATTCATCAGTCTTCACCATTCTTTCCATTGTGTAAGTTCAGTGGGAGCCGCTTCGAGTATACTGAAAAGACAGCACAAAATAACTATTGTTGATTGCAACAGTCAAAAATACTGGAAACGAATCCGTCTTGAGAAAACGTGTCGGCGCTTGAAAAGCTATTGTGAAGCTGCTCCAGATGAAGAAGAAGCGCCACCAGGCCTTCCTCCTCTCCGGCTTCGACTCGAAATAGTTTTCTTGCGGTACTTGCGAGCGTTTTCTCTATTACGAAGTGCCTTTTCTTTTTTCTGATTATTCTTTGCCATCACACCCTCACTTAATAGGAGGATTGATAGCAGTCTCTACAATAAACAGGCTTGGAGCCGTTTGGTTGAAAAGGGACTTGGGTTTGAATGCCGCAAGCTGAGCAGGTAGCTGGGTACATTTGACGTTGACCGCCATAACCTCTTCCGCCACCACCGCCGCCGCCACGGCCTTGTTTTGCAGCATCTCTACATGGTTTACACTTTTTGGGGTCTTGAAACCCTTTAGAAGTATAAAATTCTTGTTCTTCACCACTAAATGGAAATTCACTTCCGCAAGCAGTACATACAAGTTGTTTATCTTGGGTTGTCATGGTCATTAAGAACCTCTTCTGTTGAACATTTTGACTTGATCTTTAATTCGAGGCCCGTTAATGCAAGAAAGAAACAACAAACCTGTCCTAAAAATCGTTACATTGTATTATGCGCCTCTTGGTAAAAGATTACAATCATCAATTCTAAAAGAATCCATATTTTACTTTTCATGATCTGAGATTTTCTGACAAAAATCGTGAGGCTGTTACTTAAACACCTCCATAAATAGCATTCCTTGGGGAAAAAGCAGTTTGCCATTTTCCGTCATAAAGAATTTGCATTCTTTCGGAACATGTTTACACTAATAGTGGATGCCATTACGCCATCCGTATTTTGATTAAAGAATTTCACACCGCTGTCGAAGATGAAATAGAGAGAATTTGTGCAGGGGAATTAAATGCCTGAGTCTAGCCAACAATTTTCACGCTGGTATGAAAAGTACTACCATATTCACCAATTTTTGGAGTTGAGTGAATCCTTGGCTCCAACTGTCCAACGCCAACTTGCACACCAGTTCGGGATTATCTTAGAAGAATATCGCCCCTTGTTTGAACAAGCTGAAACTTTAGCTGGAAATGAGGAGAGTGCAAAAATATTTGACCACTTAAAGCTTAGTTTGAAGAAAAATCGTTGGTATGACAAAATTTCCGAGTTTCGAACCAATATAGATTTATTATTATTTTTACCCGATGAAACATTGCGGGAAATCGATGAGAAATGTGGGGTTTTATTTTACAAATTAAAGCTTCATGGCTATCGAAATGCTCAGGATTCCAAGGCTTTCTCCAATTAATGCCCGTAAATACCCTCAGTTATAGAGAAATAACGTCTTTAAAATCCGCCACAAAAGTGAAGCAAGCCTGAACACTGAGGCGATTATTTTTGATTCATCAATGAGGTAAAAAATTTCAGGAACTTGTTTACCACTCCTAAACACAGGGGATGTGTTTCTGGTTTTAAATCCCTTATTGTGTTAAAAGAGCCTGCATTTTGAGAGAGAACACGTTATTGAATTTATTGGACACCTACCAAGCGGTGATGGCTGATCTTGAGAGCCAAATCCAACCCCTTCAAGCTGAATTTTCAGGCCAAATGCAGTGCCAAAAAGGATGCTCAGCCTGTTGTGTGGATGGATTTAAAATTCGCTACATCGAAGCAGTTAACCTACTTCAAGGCTTTGCAACAGCATCTCCAGATCTGGCTCATGCAATTCTAAATAACCTTAAAAAAACTTCAGCATCCTGCCCACTTTTAGTGGATGGTTCTTGTGCTTTGTATCAACATCGGCCAGCACTGTGTCGTGCATTTGGCTTAATTATCAAACTTAAGAACGAAACAGCGACATGTAACTTGAATTTTCAGAATCCGCCACCCGAAATGGACCTAAAACAGTTGGATATCGAGCCTTTCTATAATGCCTTCGATACACTCTCTGTAGAATTATGGCAACAAACCAAAAAACCGGATGCACCTGATGATGTGCCGCTCTTGAGTATTCGGGAATTTTTAGGGCTATCTCTGGAAAATTTTCTCTAAACTCATCTTGTATCCAAATGAGGCCTTGATTGTTTTGAATGATCGACTTTAATAAAGCTTAGGGAGATAATGAAGACCATACCAACATTCATGGATTGGGATTTTTCTCGGATGAAATGGATTATCTTCGCAACAATTGTATTTTTCATAGCTGGGGCAGCGTTCTTTCTAGTACCCTATATTGAAAACCGCTATCTTTTCTTACCCAACTTTCCAAAACTACCTCAAAATCCGCTTGAAGCGGTTCATTCACAGACACTCAAAGCTAAAATCCATGAGGTTTATTTTCCCTCTCTTGATGGAACCCGGTTGAATGGCTGGTATATTCCTGCTGAAGAAAATCATCCCACCATTGTTTTTGCCCACGGCAATGGGGGCAACTTGGCGTTTTACCAACCGGTTATTCAGGCTTTTGTAAGCCATGGATACGGAGTTTTTACATTTGATTACCGGGGATACGGAAAAAGTGAAGGAACGCCATCAGAAGAAGGCGTGTACGAGGATTTTGAGGCTGCAAGCCAGTATGTTACATCACACTATAAAATTCCCATCCAGCAGCAAATTGCGGTAGGAGACTCTCTTGGGGGTGCTGTAGTGATTCAAGCGGCAACACATCACCCCTACCGTGCTGTTGTGACTATCTCCACATTTACGGATATTCCAGAAGTGGCACATCACCTTCGGCAGATGAAACACTTGGGTCTCCTCAATCATCTTCCCGTAGAAGATTTTATTCACCAAAAATTTGATTCTATTAACAAAATTCAAAAGGTTAAATCCCCTCTTCTGGTTATTCATGGTAGTGCAGACCATTTTATTCCAAAAACAATGAGTACCCGCTTGTTTATGAAGGCAAAATCAAATGACAAAAAGTTATTGATTATTCCAGGCTCTCGCCATAACGATATTTTTCCACGAGGATCTCAAGAAATATTCTCAGCATTACAAACCCTTTTAAATACTCAACAGAGCAGTATCCCGCCAGCCTCTACAAAAAATGGAATGGCCCATGCACATTAAAATAAATATCAAAAAGCATTGTGATGCTTTGAAAGAGCGCTATTGCTTCCTTCTCAAATGGCCTTTTTGGCTTCTAGCGATTTGTTTTCTCATGGGGTTGGGAATTGCACTCCACTCTAATGCTTATATGACATTTTATTGTGATGCCACTTCACAACGATGTACTTATATCGAAAAAAATCTTTTTAATGTTATTACAGAAGAATGGTCTATTCCAACAAAAGAAATTCGAAATGCCACAGTGGTATTGAAACCAAAGCAATACGCCTATAACGTTATTCTGGCAACGTCTAGCAGAGGCCCCTTTTTAATCAAACAATTTGACTATGCCAGTTCAGCCCATCCTGCAGAAGATGCTGCAAATCAATATTCAGGACGTTTCAATCAGTTTTTAGCTCGCCCCCAAGCCTCTTTTCAAGACATACGTGATCTTCGTAGGCCCTGGATAACTCGGGCAATCATCGCCCTTTTGGGTTTCATGGTTGCCTTGGCTTTTGTTATTAAAAAAACGAACCTTCAGATCCATTAAAGCCAATTTGTGTTGTTTGAAACAACTTTATTTCAATTCAATTAGCTTCTTTTCCTGGGGCTGGTGCAGTGTAGGCATGATAGGATCCATAATTCCTGTTAACACCTTCACACTTTTGGCAACACCGGGATAAAGCACCTCTAACCCTCTAAAATAGAGGATAAAGAATGGATATATAAGATCCTCAATGGGCTTATCTTTTGGAATATAACGGCCATAGTCCCGGGTATAAATAAATAACTCCTGCTGAAGGAAATCATTTAATAAGACGTGC
>JANWIO010000135.1 GCA_025449835.1 Vampirovibrionales bacterium | reverse complement strand
TTAATTTTTTATAAATTTTTTATTTTTGGGTTTTGGGCTAAGCTTTAAAAAAAAATTTGGGGTGGGTTTTTTGGGGGTTGTCAACGCCCCCACATTACAGACAAATCTATCCTTATTGAACAATACCAAATAACAATACTTTCAAATGTAAAAATTTGAAATCACATGGCCTCCTTTGCCTTGTATATTTGTGACAGTTGTCTTAGGATACTCCCATATTCCACAGATGAATCAAGGAGAGTCCTGAATGCCTGTTCAATTGCCTAAGGTTTCCACACCCCGGTTTGGTGCTTTATATAAATCTGTTAAAGCCGAACACAAAGGGGATAAATTACTCGGAGCTGCCTGCCTGCTTGGCGGGGTTAGTACACTGACCTCTGCTTCTCCAGAACCCCATTCTTCTTCATTTATTCTCTTCTCCTTGGCAGTAGCACTGATTGGAAAGGGATACAATCAACTCTTCGGTAAAAAACCCGGTCCAGAACCCAAAAGAGGGGTTGATTACCAACAATTTAAATGGGCAGCTGGTGAGACGTTTGTTGCATTAGGTGCCATTGAGTCTGCAAATACCCTCCCAGCAACAGCAACACCAATATTCTATGGGTTAGGGGGCGCTTTTTTGGCCGGAGCTTTAGAAAGTGTTTATAAGGGCTTAAAAGGAAAACCGCAAGCAGCACTTCCTCCAAAGTAGCGCCAGTAATTTCAATCTCGAAGTTCATGGCATTTATTCGGATTGAGAACGTTTATTGCAATAATTGGCATGCACCCAAGGGCTGACCTTTACTCATGAACATCACTTACAAAAATAGGCTGTTATTGTCGCAAAATGCCGAGAAATTTCCGCGTTTTGGGGCACATCAACCCATTGATTTACCATTTCTACATGCTGAACCTCAAGGCCAGCAGCAAAAGGTGTTAAATCTGGAACAAAAACCTTTATATCAGAGACTTACCCATTTATTTCGTCCCTTTTTCAAAAGACATCAACTCCATCAACACCATAAAAGAGTAATGGCCCTAGATAAAACCAGCGAAAACTATATTCAAACACTCATTGGCCTTGCCAATAGCATCGTTGGTAAAACCATGGTGGAGGTGAATACAGAGGAAGGAGCCCTTCAGAAACTAACACACGCTCAAGAGCCTTATCTCTTTATATTGAATCATAATCTTCACTTTCAAAAGCAAGATACTGCTATGCTCGCCATGTTTTTGATGTTGCTTTATGGTGACTATTTAAACCAAGGCAAGGGAGCCACCTGCCCACGACTGACGATTTTGGTAAACCAAGATATTTTTCACAACCAGGGAAAGCAGGTACAAGAAATTTTGACTAAAATGGGTGTAGTGGGAGTGGATGCGAGTCTCAATCGCACACAAGAAACGATTTCCACGAACCAAGCACCATTACGGTCAGTTGTGAAAACATTTTTGCAAAGCAAAAACCATCTCTTTATTTTCCCAGAAGGACGACGCATTCTTTTTGATCTCCTCCCAGCCCACCAAAAGATGCCTGATGTGGAAAAAGCCATGGAAAAATTTCAAAGTGGCGTTGCTGAAATGGTTCGTATTATTACGCAACGAAAAGGGACTGTAAAAGTGGTTCCCTTAGGACTGGGCGTTTCTGAGAAATCCCATGAAAAAAATCTGACCAGCCTTTTTATTGGAGAACCGGTCGTTTTTGAGAAACATGGCAAACAAATAACTTGCAATGCTGCCAATATTAATGCTGAAACATCACCACGCTTTGCACCGTTATTTCAGAACCAACAATGGAGACCCTTTAAAGAACAGGGAAAAGATCTTACTGCTGCAATAGGAGGCATGCTATGTGAGAATCTTCGGATTTGCAAAGAGAATGCACTCAAGCAGCTACCAGAGCCTGCATCCGTGGATATTACAGATGCATTACTTCCCATTTTTCCAACACAGATTGATTAACTGGCTTTGGATGATATTTTTTCAACCCATTGTTGTAAATAGGTAACCGCATGATCTTTGTGAAAAAAGGCATGTGGCAAGACTTCTCCTTCCAAAGTATACGGGTAAAACAGTTGATTGCTTAGCATTAGATACCCAATTTCCTGATTCTCAGCATTAAAAACGGGGAATTCTTTCACATTAGGTCCTCTCTTCTCTCGTTCACACAGGAACATAAATGTCTCTTCCCCCAAATCTTTTCGTTAGAATGATATGGTAAGAGATTTCCGAATCTCTCTTATTATGAAGAGGCTTTTTTGATTTCTGTTATTCCACAAACGGTTAATTTCTAAGGGTATCGGAAGATTTTTATCCTGTCGTTTCCCCAGCACTATTGCTATAATCAACGTATGATTAAACTCGTCAATCAACTACGGGATTATTTTGATCCCCCCCAATCAGGGCCGGTTACCTATGATTATTACGTTCGAACTGGACAATGTAACCAATGCGGCCAGTGTTGCTCCGGGATTTACCTGATTCATGGGGAAGACGTCATCGAAAGTATTGAAAAATTTGATAAACTTAAAGACCGACATGAGGATTATCAACATTTTGTCCCAATTGAAGAAACTGACGTTGGTGTCCGGTTTAGGTGCAGACATCTTCAGCCCGATAATTCGTGCGGTATTTATGAAGATCGCCCTTTGTTTTGTAAGAAATACCCCTCTGAAGCCACTTTATTATTTGGTGGAAGTCTTGCTCCCAAGTGCGGATTTGCGTTTAAAGCCAAGCATAAATTTACTGAAATCTTAGAAAAAGCTGCTGAAAAACGAAAACTTCACCCCGGTAAATTGTTGAATGACGTGATGCCAGAGGCACAACCGGCGGATCCCGATCGGATTGCAGGCTAATTTTTCAAGTTGTGAATATCTCGGGTTTATCTCCCGATAAAACCTGTCTTTCAGGTAGAATATAGGCATTAACATTTGGTTGATAGAATTGGAGTTTTTCAGATGGTTTCGCAAACTTTTTCACGTTGCCCAGCACTCTATGGTCGCGATTTTGTAGCTTTAGAAGATTTTACGTCCGATGAAATTCGGGCCTTGCTCAATTTTGCAATTTTTTTGAAACAAGAAAAAAAGGCCGCTCACTCACATCCCCTTTTAAGTGGGAAAAGCGTTGCCATGTACTTCGAAAAACCCAGTAACCGAACTCGGGTGAGTTTTGAAGTAGGGATTTACGATTTGGGTGCCCACCCCATTTATCTCCGAAAAGAAGAAATAAACTTAGGGGTGCGAGAAACCATTGCCGACACAGCAAGAACACTCAGTCGTTATGTCGATGGCATTATGATTCGGACCTTTGCCCAATCTGATGTCGAAGAGCTTGCTCAATGGGCCTCAGTGCCGGTAATTAACGGTCTCACGGATATGCACCATCCTTGTCAGGTGATGGCAGATTTAATGACCTTCCAGGAAGTTTTTGGCACGTTTGAAGGCAAAAAGCTTACATATATTGGAGATGGGAACAATATGGCCCATAGCCTCTTGATGGGATGTGCTCTTGTGGGTATGGATGTTACCATCACAACGCCATCAGGTTTTGAGCCCTTACCCGAAGTGGTTCAGAAGGCCACTGAAATTGGCCAGAAAACCGGCGCATCCATCTTAATTACCAATAATATTGATGCCGCTGTACGAGGCTCGCATGCTGTCTATACCGATGTATGGGCAAGCATGGGGCAAGAAAGCGAAGCAGAAGCCCGTAGAGCTCAATTTAAAGGGTTTCAAATCAATAGTCATGTGATGTCATTGGCCGTTCCCAAAGCAATCGTCCTGCATTGCTTACCGGCTCACAGAGGGGAAGAAATTACGGCAGATGTGATGGAAACCCATGCCAATACTATTTTTGAACAGGCAGAAAACCGGCTCCATGCGCAAAAAGCCATTATGGTAGCCCTTATGCGTGATCCTTCAAAAGCTTAAAAAGCAGAATTTTCGCTAGTTTCCCTAGCCCTCTTATCCAGATACTGTTGCAAAATCAAGGCGGCAGCTGTTTTATCTGTGAGGTGCTTTTGTCGAGAAGGCTGAACACCTTGTGCTTTGAGGCTTTGTTGTGCAATCACTGACGTAAAACGTTCATCTTCGTACCCAACTTCAAGCCCCGTTACTTGAGATAATTTTTCACCAAACCCTTGGACGGTTTCAGCAGCTTCCCCAAATTCTCCTGTGCTCTTTAAGGGAAGTCCCAGTATTATTTTTTCAATATTGTGTTCCTGAATAACCTGCTGCAAGTCTGCCAGTAATCGTTTTTCAGAACGATTGTCCAAAGTCTCCAACCCGGAAGCGAACATGCCTAAGGGGTCGCTAATGGCTAAACCAACCCGCCTTTTACCATAATCAATCCCCAACAAACGTCCCATAGAAATCTATTAAAGCTTCCAACGTTCAATCAGAGTATCAACCAATGTGGAAAGCTTGTCATACTCAGCATGCCCTGTTCTCAAGCGGAGTAATTCCTCTAAAATACAACGCCTTCCATAGGCTCGGGTAAAACCTTGTAAAAGGACTTCGGGTTCTTTCACCGATGCCAGCTTATGGGCTTCGGTCGCAGCCAAAGTTCTAAAGGTGTGAGTATTCTGACAATGAAGCAAATAAGCGGCTTCAATCAAACGCCGTGTTAAATCCTGTTTCCAAGGCGTGTTTAACAGTTTTAAAATTAAAGTGTCGGCTTCAGCTTCCAGTGCCGAAAAGTAATCTTCCTCATCGGCCTCCGGGTTCAAAACAAAATCTTCAGTCTTAATAGCAACCTTTTGAAGCAATTGGGTCACAGAGAGCTCGTCCCCTTGCTCTAAAAACCAACTGCTAAAGTCAGGATGCTGATAAAGATTATCCGTTTCAGAATACCATTCTGGACGAACCCACTCCTCGTAGCGTTGCATTTCAACCGGAGGCTCCGTCGCAATATCGCCCAACATGGGCTGCCAACAGCGGTATTCATAGGGCAAACGAAAGGCATTTTGGGCATTTAAATCTTCAGCCTGTTGAAGCTTATAGGCACAATATTCTGGACTGACCTTAATCTTAGTGGTTCCCTCATGAAATTTTTCGACAATTTTGTGGAAATCACCCACACTAATCTGGAAAAACCCAAAGCAATCGATAATTCCGTGGACATCATTAATCGCAGCACAAACCAATGTAATATCGCCGTTGGGTCGTTGTCGGCTAAAAAGAATACCTTGATTACCTATGCCATCGCTAACCGTTGAAAAACATTGATATGGATGGGTATCTGTTACCAAAGCATGAGAAGACTGACGATTTACATCTTTGATGGCAGGATTTTCGGGGTGGTAGGCGCCAGAAATCTGTAATGTTTTCAGAGATTTTGTAATGAGCTTTTGGGGAACCGGTAAACGACTTTCGGGCCAAGTTAAAAGGCGATGTAAAAGTTCCGCTGCAGCAACGGATTTTGTTTCCCCCAAATTATGAATTAACAATTCCCACAGTTCTGGCGACGGATCAGACTCCAATAAAGGAATATAAATGTTCACCAGGTATTCTGACGGATAGTCGTTTTGTAAGGTGCTCAATAACCGGGTTTGGTCTTCCAGTTCCAAAGAAAGAATAAAATCAATGAAATCAATCAAAGCCTCAGGGTTTTCTGTAGAGACTTCCAACATCCGAATGGTTTCTCGGCCAATGAGACCCTGGGGATCTTCCAAGTATTCCAAATATAAATCCGGGTCAGATGTGTCTCCCAGGTGTCTTAAAACTAGATTTGAAGCGTCTTTTACCTCATCGGTGGTACTGGAACTCCGAATAATGTTCCACAACTTATCTTGTAAATATTCAATGGTTCCTAGTTCCATCAAAAGCTGTACAATTACCTGAAGTGTTTCTGCGGATCGGCATCGTTCCAGTTCCTTCACCAGGATATCTAACACAGATTCTCTGGGCTGAATCTCCTGAAGCCGCTTCAGTTGCTTTAAACGTTCGTTTTTAGGCGCATCTCCCATGCTCACCAAGTGCTTAATGGCAACCAATACTTCACTTCGGACGATGAGTTTATTGGCCGTTTTGGAGGATTCTGGCAGGCGAGGTGTATTCATAATATGATTGTATTACAGAATCAGTGATTAGAAGTCCAATGGATGCACGAATTCAGTCAACATTAAAAGAAAGTATTGCTTCCAAACTGGGAATTGATAGCGGGGATATCCTTTTGTCCCTTAATGGCAATGCAGATTTGGAAGATCTGTTTGACTATGACTTTGAAATGTCAGGTGAAACCGAGGTGGAATTGGAAATTCAACATGCAGATGGACGTGTTGAAGTGTATACTATTGAAAAAGAACCCGATGAAGAGCTGGGGATCCAGTTTGAATCCCCAATTTTTACACCGATTAAAACGTGTAATAATGCCTGCCCGTTTTGTTTTATCGATCAGCAACCTGAAGGGTTACGGCCTTCTTTATATGTAAAAGATGATGACTATCGCCTGTCGTATTTTTGTAATACCTACATCACCCTGACCAATTTAACCCGACATGATCGGGAAAGAATTAGCCAAATTCGCCCAGGGCCTTTATATGTCTCGGTTCATTCCACAGTCCCTGAGATTCGAGAACAATTATTGTTGAATACCAAAGCCCGAGATATTTTAAAGGAACTTCGCTGGCTTGCCAGCTTAGACATCCCCTTTCATGCACAACTTGTCATTTGCCCAGGCATAAACGATGGAGAAAGCTTAACCCGATCTATTGAAGATTTGGCGACTTTAAGACCTTATTGTTTGTCTGTTGCAGTGGTCCCAGTGGGGTTAACCAACCATCGCATTAACTTACCCACCTTAACCCCAATGACCAAAATCATTGCCCAGGACATTATCAATCGAATTCAGGCGTTTGAAACCCAAACCAGCTTGAAAGAATTTGCCTTTGCCTCTGATGAATTTTTTATTCGTGCCGAACAACCTATTCCTGGTTATGAAGATTACGGGGACTTTCCCCAATTGGATGATGGGGTGGGAACAGCACGCCTGTTGACCCAAGAGTTTTTTGCCTTAGAAACAACACTTCCAATCGCAATTTCACCTGAACGTCATCATATTATTCTCACAGGCGAACTGGGCGGAATGATCCTCCAACCCATTACTCAACGTTTAAACCAGATTGAAGGATTATTTTTAGACCTAATCGCCATTGAAAACAAGTTTTGGGGAGAGTCCGTCACAGTATCCGGCCTCATTACAGGCCAGGATATTATTAACACATTACAAGCACAGGATTTATCCGCTTATAAAAGCATCTTACTTCCTGAAACCATGTTGAAGTCAGGAGAAACGATTTTCTTAGATGGCTACAGCTTAAATGAGATTGAAACCAAGCTAAACTGTAAGATTGAGGTTGTTTATGACCCAAATCGGGCACAATCTTTACTGGATGTTTTATTTGAAAAGACCTCAGCCCCATTCATTTAAGCCAACCGATGAAACCAACCAGGCTCTCGAACATGCTCTTCTTTTAATTGCTTGAGTCGAGCGGTCATCACCGCAGATCGTCCCAAATAGCCCAAAAGCTTGGTGGAATCTTGACGGCTCACAACGGGTAATCTGCCAATATCATTCCGCAGCATTCTGGTGACAGCATCATATAAAGACTCCTCCGGATAGGTCACGATTAAAAGATTACTACCGGCTTCAAGAACAGTTCTGTTTCCTTCAGGATTTATCTCTAAAGCTTTTAGAACATCACCTTTGGTAATAATCCCAAGGAGTTTATTGTCTTTATCTACAATCAGGAGTGCTTGGTGCCGAATGAAATCCGGTTCATTTTTACCCAACCGAAGCGCCAACTCCGAGACGCTCATCTCTGCCGGGATGGGTTTTATATCCTTATCCATAGCCTCCCCAACTGTCATTTGCATCAACACATCCGCTTCATATTCTTGATGAACACGAAGACCTCGTCGAGCCAGTTTTTCGGTCATTACCGAATTGTGAAGAAAATGCCGAGCAACCCCATCTGCTATCACCCCAACCAACATGAGCGGTAAAACGGCATTGTAATTACGTGTGATTTCAAACGCAAAGATAATAAAGGTAAAACTGGCGCGGGCTGCGGCTCCAAAAACAGCCCCCATTGAGACCAAGGCAAAAGCAGCCGGATCCAGGTGGGCTCCAGGTATAATGGCATTCACACATAACGCGAATACAGCCCCTAAGGCAGCAGATGACATAAACATGGGTGCCAATAGACCGCCAGATGTGCCAGACCCAATGGAGACCACTAACGCAATGGTTTTAAAGACGAGAATTAAGCACAACAGCGATAAAGCCAAGTGGTTACTAAGAATATCAGAGATGGTGTCATACCCCACACCGAGAACCCTTGGTACAAAGAAACCAATAATACCAAGCGCAATACCACCAACGGCAGGCCACCACATATCATCAAAGGGCAAGTGTTCAAATTGATCTTCAACCCAGTAAAGTAATTTTGTAAAGCCTGTTGCTGCAAGCCCACAAAGGATACCTAAAAGAACAAAATAGGGCAAACCTTCAGGAATCCCAAAATTCAGCGCACCTGCCTGAAACATTGAGCCTTTCCCTAAAAGCTCAAAATGGATGCTTGTTGCCAAGGTGGTGGCAATCACCAAGGGAATAAACGACCGAGATTTAAATTCAAACAATAAAAGCTCAATTGCTAAAATAACACCTGCAATAGGGGTATTAAATGTAGCGGCCATACCAGCCGCCGCCCCGCAAGCAAGGAGTACTTTTCGCTCTGCAACAGTGGTATGAACAATTTGACCTAACACAGATCCCAGAGCCCCACCCGTCTGAATAATAGGACCTTCTGCTCCAAATGGACCACCGGTGCCAATGGCAATAGCGGCAGAAAGTGGTTTTAGAATAGCCACTTTAGGTTCAATTTTACTTTGATGGGTTAAAATGGCCTCCATTGCCTCAGGAATCCCATGGCCTTTAATTTTTTCAGAGCCATATTTGGCCATCATACCCACAATAAGGCCTCCTATAATGGGCACAATAATCTCCCAAGGGCCAAGTTGGTTTAACCGCGGGCTCGTAAATAGAAAGGATATACGATGAAAAAATACCAGGTTGGTAAAAAAGCCAATGAGGTGATATAGCAAATACGCCACAAATCCTGCTGTAATACCAATAATTGCAGCGTATAGCGAAACACGGGTTAGACGGAAATTTGCAGAATACAGTTCTTTTTGTTGATTTACATCTTGAATAATTTCAAGAGGATTTTTTTCCATGGCGGGTACTCTCCTCAAAACCAAAAAAAAATTTTTACAATGCTCAAAAGCAGCTTAATTTCAAACTTTATGCTGCTTGGTAATTTGATGATACTGCAAAAGATTCAATCTTGCTATGGCTTTAAACATCAGAAAAGAAAAAGCTCACTTTACTGGTTTTCAGGTTTAAAAAAGCGATTCTGATGTTTTTTCTCGGTCATCATCTCTCGTAACTTGTTTTGCTTATTCTTATCCAGCTGAATATTCTGTGTTTTCAGGTAAAAACGACCCATTTCGCT
>JANWIO010000134.1 GCA_025449835.1 Vampirovibrionales bacterium | reverse complement strand
TGGCAATAACGGTAATAGAATCCAAACCGGCTTTCCGAGAATGCCCGCTAAATGAGCCACGGCGGTATCAATGGTAATCACTAAATCCAACTGGGATATCGCTGCTGCTGTATCTGCAAAATCTTGAATATGCTCTGACAGGTCAACCCAATTGGGAGGGGTTTCTTCATCGGGAATACTGCTCGATTCAGGCTGAATTTGAAGGCTATAGAATGTGGTGTTGGGGATCTCCGTAAGCGTTTGAAAGAAATGGACATCACAGGATCGCATCTTTTGGGTGGGATGACCAGAGTGGGTGGCCCACGTAACACCAATTTTAAAGTGAGTATCCAAAACCAGTTTTTCGTGCCACCAAGCCAACCGATGGTGTTCCACGTGAAGCGGACAGCCCACGGCAGGCAAAGTGTCCAATGTGGTTTGTAAAATTCTCGGCAGACTCATGAGGTATGTATAGAAATCAAAATTAAGCCCTTCTGAGTCTACAGCTTTTTCTTCCACCAGTTCATCAATACCTTCACCGTTTTGAAGCACGTTGAGCAATGGGGCTCGGCATGCAAAAATTACGGTTGCTCCCTGGTCATGAAGGCCAGGTAAAAAGCGGAGAAACTGAAACACATCCCCAAAGCCTTGCTCAGCCAAAACCAAAATTCTTTTTCCGCGTAAGGGTTCACCCTGCCAAAGAGGTTTTGATAAATGGCGATATGCTGTGCCTTCTGGCACCTTAAAGCGATATTCAAATCCTGGCCAACCGTGGGTATAGTCTCCTTGAAGCAACAAAATCAAGGAGCGGTTCATCTGGGCCTCAGAAAGATCAGGGTTCAATTGAATGGCCTTGTCATAATGGGTCAGCGCTTCTTCAAATCGCCCCAAGGCTTTTAATGCATTCCCCAAGTTATAATACGCAACGGCATAATCCGGTTTACGATCAATCGCCTGCTGGTATTGTTGCACAGCGTCTTCATAGCGTCCTAGATTTTTAAACACGTTGCCCAGGTTGTTATAGGCCATAACGAAATTGGGATTAAAATGAATAATCTGCTGGTAGCATAAGATGGCTTTATCCCATTGTTGGAGTTGTTCAAAAACATTCCCCAGGTTATTCAAAGCCTCAATAAAGTTGGGTTTAAGGCTTAGGGCTTCTTGAAAGTGGGTAATGCTTTCGGCTAGCTTTCCTTGGATTTTCAAGCAGTTGCCAATACTATAATAGGCTTCAACATAATCCGGCTTATTCTGTAATGCCAATTGATATTGTTGTAACGCCTCATCCAACTTTCCCTCATCACTCAGGATATTTCCCAGGTTTAGGTGGGCCTCTGGTAGATGTGGATTAAGGTCTAATGCTTTTCGATAATACGAAATTGCTTGCTTGGGTTTCCCCTGAGCTTGATAAACCAAGCCAAGACTGGTATAAAACAGTGCTTCTTTGGGGCGAATCGCAATGGCCGTTCGAATTGATTTTTCAGCTGCCACATTGTTGCCCATTTGATGAAACAAGACCCCAATCAAATGCAAAGCATCTGGGTTCTGGGGTTCTACTGCAAGAGCTTGCTGGTAGAGGTCTTCAGCTTGATGATATTCTCCAGCCTGATGATGCATAACGGCTGTTTGTAACAGTTCAGAGACGCTTGTCATTGCAGTTTCTCAACACTTTTTAAAGCACGGGTCACTTCATTAAAAACGGCATCCCAATCCCCTGGAGCTGGTTGACGAAATAATTTTGCAGTGGGATACCAAGGACTATCTTCTCTTTTAAGCAACCAGCGCCAATCAGGGAAAAAGGGCAACAAAATCCAAACGGGTTTTTCAAGGGTTCCTGCTAGATGCGCAACTGCTGTATCCACGGAAATCACCAAATCCAAATTTAAGATAATGGCTGCTGTATCGGTAAAATCCTGAATTCCGGGACTTAAATCTTCGATGGTTTCAGAGGAGGACAATGCATCAAGCTCCTGCGTGCTCGGCCCTTTTTGGAGGCTAAACAAAGAAACATTGGGAATTTGGCCAAGGGAATCAAAATGGTGAAGGGGGCAGGAACGATGCCGACTGGTAGGATGATCGGTATTGCTTGCCCAAACAATACCCACTTTTAAGGTTTGATAGGATTGAAAGTATTGTGCCCATTTTTCAAGTTGGTGGCTTTCCGGTTGAAGACTCTTATTGATTGGCGGAATGGTTTCCATCGTTGTTTTAAAAACATGGGCCATGCTCATCATATACAGGTAGGTATCAAATGGCTTGGAATAAGGTTGGGACTCTTCCACTAGCTCATCAAACCCTGGAGACTTTTGAAACAACGACATCAGTTCCGATTGACAGGCAAAAACAATGGTTCCGCCTTTTTCCTTGAGAAGTGGCAAATAGCGGGAAAACATAAGGGTATCGCCTAATCCTTGTTCTGAAATAATGAGCAAGCGCTTTCCGTCTAATGGATCTCCTTGCCATTCCGGTTGTTCAAAAGATTGGTAGTTTGTTTCTTTGGGTAAATGCATGCGCCATTCATAGTCCGGCCAACCTGTTTCATATTGCCCTTGTAAAAGCCGAAGCAGCCCCCGGTTAAACCGAGGCTTCTTCAATTCCGGTTTTAAAGCCAGTGCTTTTTCATAGAGTTCGCTGGCTGTATCGTATTCGCCCTTGGCTTGGAGAAGATTGCCTAAATTGCTATGGGCTTCTGCAAAGTCTGGCTTCAGGGAAAGAGCTGTTTCAAAACAAGCAATGGCTTCCTCTGTTTTGCCCAGCAACTCCAGAACGTTGCCTTTGTTATGATAGGCCTCTGCAAATTCGGGGTCGATTTCAATGGCGGTATTGAATGCTGAAAGGGCCTCTTGTAGCGCTTTTCGATCTTTTTGAATATTCCCCAGATTATTGTAAACAGCAGCAAATTGCGGTTTAATTGCCAAGGCTTTCTCGTAATGCGCCAGGGCGTCTTCAGTTTTATCCTGCAATTGCAGTGCATTGCCCAGATTATAATGGGCTTCCGCAAACTCAGGGTTTAAGACAATGGCTTGTTGATATTTCAGGATAGCCTCTTCTAATTTTTTTTGTGCTTTTAAACTATTGCCCAGATTATTCCAGGCTTCTGCATAATCTGGTTTCAAATTGAGCACCTGCTCATATTCTTGAACGGCTTCTTCCAAGCGGTTTAATGAATGAAATGTAATCCCTAAACTGTTTTGTGCTTCAACGTAGTCTGGCTTGATTTCTAGAGCATGTTGGTAATGTTCAATGGCTTTATTAAGCTCTCCCTGAGCCTGATAAATTGCTCCCAAAGAATGATATGCTTCTGGATATTGAGGTTTTAAGTGTATTGCCTGCTGAAAACAGTTGATGGCTTCCTTGAAGGCTCCCTGAGTCAGCAATGCACTGCCTAAATTGTAGTGCACTTCTACAAATTGGGGATTACATTCAATGGCTTGACGATAGTGCAAGATGGCGCCATCCAAATCATCCTGAAGTTTTAAGGTATTTCCCAGATTATTCAAGACTTCAGCCGCATAGGGTTCAATGGCAAGGGCTTGTTCATACTGTTGGATTGCTTGCTCCCAGTTGCTCTGTTTTTTATAGATATTGCCCAGGTTGTTATAAGCAGCCGCTAAATTGGGTTTAATCTGTAGGGCTTTTTGATACTGTTCAATAGCTTCATCCCACTTCTCTTGAGCTTGAAATACACTGGCCAAGTTATAATAGGCTTCGGCAAAGCTTGGATTTAAAGCAATTGCGTGTTGGTAATGCTCAACTGCCATATCCAGTTTACCTTGTGATTTTAGGGCATTTCCCAGATTGCTATAAGCATCCGTATAAGTGGGGTTAAGTTGCAAGGCTTGCTGAAAATTCCGGATCGCAATGTCTGTTTCCCCAAAAGCTTGAAGCAGGGTCCCCAGGTTGTGATAGGCTTCTGCATAGTGGGGTTTTAAGGCAAGGGCTTTATCATAGCAGGGCTTTGCATCAGTCAGTTTGCCCTGAAGTTGTAAAGCATTCCCCATATTATAATAAGCCTCTGCAAAATCAGGATTCTGCTCAATAGCCTGTTGATAACATTTTACAGCTTCATCCCAGCTATTTTGGAACCCCCATATTAATCCGAGATTGCTATAAAATTGTGAATCTCCTGGTTTTTCCTGAATTGCCCTTCGAATCAGCGCTATGGCCTCTTCCGTCTTTCCCTGTTGAAATCGTAAAACACCGAATAGATGCAACGTTTCTGCATGTGTGGGATGGCTTTCTAATATTTGAGAATATAATGCTTCAGCCACATTGAATTGACTTGTTTGATGACAGGCCCTGGCTTTATCCAGTAATTTAGAGAGTTCCTCTAATGGCCTATTTTGCCGAACTTCCATCCATAAACGACCTGTCTTATCCACTTCTACCATCCTGGAGTACAAAGATTGGGTTGTATTCTCTACAAATCTGGTAGATCTCCAACTGCAATTTTACCATTGTATAGCGCCTAATGTGACAATGATTGCAGCAATTCCTCAATGCTGTCAGCTTCATTACAAACTTCTATAAATAAATTTTCAAAAGGCTTTGGATCTTCCGGGTCAAATTGAAAATATTCCAACACTTCAGGCGGAATAAATTGGCTGTTAAAAATATTAAAGTTAAATTGAATCAAATGGCTGAATGCATTGGCTAATGCAATTACATAAACCAATTCTTGGGCATTGCTTGCCTCTTGGGGATGGTGGTGAAAGCGAATAGTCTCTGAAAAAGTGGATGGCAGTCTCCAACGTTGGGCAAGCTGATAGCCCACATCTGTATGATCCGTTTGTAGAATCGATTGTTCAATGGATAGGAAAGAAAGGCCATGGGGAATTGTTTTATGCTTTTTGGCTTCCAGCAAAACCGACTCATAATCACTTGTAAAATAATGTAGTAAAATCATTTTCCCAATATCATGGAGTAAACCGGCGCTAAAGGCATCGTCAGCATAGGGAATTTTCCATTTGGATGCCAAAATACGGCTACCGATGGCTGTACAAATTGAATGTCTCCAAAACTCTGAGGGATCGATGCTGGCATGTCTTTGGTTGGCAAACAATTTAAAAATACTGGCACTGAGAACAATACCTCTGACGGTATTAAACCCTAGAATCATAATGGCATGCTGAACAGAGCTTATTTGGCGCTGAAATCCGTAAGCAGAGGAGTTTACCATTCTAAGGCACTTCGATGTTAAGCCTGGATCGTAACTGATTAATTTAGCAATTTCGGCCGCAGAAGATTGGGGTTTCCCCATTAAATCAATAATATTATTCACAACAGCAGGCAGAGACGGAATATCGCCTACTCGCCTCAGAATAATATCCACTTTTCTTTGGGGGAGAGATGGATCCATATTGAACATTTACGCTTGGGGATATGAAATCATTTTGAGATACTTCCCCACTTTGGACAACCTGTAACTAACTTAGATTTTCAGGTGTTACAAATAGATTAATTGCAATCAAATTTGTTTTAAAAGGGAATATACCCTGTAAAGGGATACGGATGCGCCTGGTCTTAAGATCGGGTACAATAAAAAGAGGAGTTCAATTGAGAAGACATCAACTATAATCAAATTTTATTGTATAAGAGAGTGGGCAGAGGGTATATGAATCACACAGAAACAATGAATCATTTGGTTACTCCACATCTATTGGCTGAACAAGAGATGCCATTGGTGGAGAATGCGGTACCTTTTAATCGTCCTGCATTTGTAGGAGATGAACTAAAAGAGATGCATAAAGCCATTGTTGACAATGCGCATATTGCAGGTACTGGGCCTTATACACAATTCTGTGAACGTTTTCTTTCAGAATATTACCAAACCCCAGTTTTGCTGGTTACGTCCTGTACCCACGCACTGGAAATGGCAGTACTCTTGTTAGAATTAAATTCAGATGATGAAGTGATTCTTCCCAGCTATACCTTTGTTTCTACTGCCAATGCGTTTGCCTTAAGGCAGTGTAAAATTCGGTTTGCCGAGTGTGATCAGTATGGCCAGCTATCCATCGAAAGTGTTCAACGACAAATTACAAGCAAAACAAAAGCAGTTTGTGTCGTTCATTACGCAGGACATTCCACAGATATGGAAAGCTTGGTAGCGCTTTGCAAAGCACATGATATTACGTTAATTGAGGATGCGGCGCAAGCCATTGGTGCTCATCATAAAGGTAAACTTTTGGGAACTTGGGGCGATTTAGCATGTTTGTCATTTCATGAAACCAAAAATATCACGTCTGGTGAAGGCGGTGCCTTAATTATTAATAGCGCCAAATATCTAGATCGTGCTCATATTCTTCGAGAAAAGGGGACAAATAGACAAGCATTTTCACAAGGCTTGGTTGATAAATACACTTGGGTCGATATTGGTTCAAGCTATGTGCTTTCAGATATGAATGCAGCCTATTTATCAGTGCAATTAAAAAATATGGACAAGATTTTAACAAAGCGGTCTCAACTTTGGCAGGAGTATCAAACGAAGCTTAAGCCCTTGCAAGCAAAACTCAACGCTAAGATTTTAGAAATTCCTCTTGATAATCAGTCTAATTATCATTTATTTGCTTTAGTATTCAATGAGCCAAAGCGTCGTTCCGATTTTATTAAATTTATGCAACAAAAAGGTGTTGTTACACCATTTCATTATGTTGCACTTCATCAATCCCCTGTTGGCAAGTCGTACCCCTCAGATGAAGATTTT
>JANWIO010000133.1 GCA_025449835.1 Vampirovibrionales bacterium | reverse complement strand
TGATAAGCAGATGAACGTAAGGGGTGCACTCATCGGCAGAGTGGAAACAAGAGGGATACGATTTGGGGTGATACATCAACCTCAACATCGCGCTTTTTGGAATGAACCCAACAGGACCCCCTTCGAAAAAACCCACCCACCACACCTTCGATTTGGGAAGGGTAAGCTTCCGCCCATTGATTTCATCAGTAGAAATGCTCAACAACTCTTTAAAGTTTTGCCACCACCTGTAAATACACGGGTGGGAAATTTTTCTTTAGAAGATCTCACCATGCGATTGATGGTGGTGCTCGCTATTTACCTCCCCCAAGGTATCTCTGCTATCCGATACCGCCAACACCCTTATGAAACCTGGGGGCGAAATATCTTTGCTTTTCTGGGCTCAGTGGGTGTTGCATCCATTGCAAAACATCCCAAATATGGTTTTAACAGCCTTTTTAATCAATTTATGATGCCCCAACGCACCCATGTTGAACAAGCCTTCCTGCTTAAACCACCCCAAAAAGGCACCCTGAAAAAAATAGAACATTATCTTCACCAAAGATTTGAAGCCATTATCAATCCCCTGCGCCCCAAGGTTAATTATTTGGAATTATTTCATCAGGCAGGGATCAACCTTAAAACAATCGGTTATAAGGGAGAACTAACGCCCAAAGCAATGAGAGAAGCCGTTCAGAAATCAACCTTCTGGACCAATCTGGATCTTAACGAAAAATTTCGCCTCCAAAGTCTCAGAAACAGAGCAGCCTTGCCGCTGAGACGAAAAACAATTGATGGCATTATCAAGCGGATTTCGCTTTGTAAATATCTTTCAGTCGCCTTTTCTTCCATCATTTTTGCTTACGTTATCGGTATATTGCTCCAAAAAGCCGTGTTTAAATATATCGCTCCTCTGGATAAGCACTTTGTTCCGCGTACACGTAACCTTGGCGCTTCTACACCTGGAGGTGCCAAACAATGAGCCTCCTCACCAGCCCTATATTAACTGGCTACCTGGATACGCAGCTCTCCAATCTAAATTACATTTTTCGTGGCGCTGTCCGATTAAATGGGGAGTCTGTCGGCCTTCCTCAAGCGGTTCCAGATGATCGGAAACTGGATTATTTCCTTAGAGACTGCTTTATGGTTATGACAACCCCTTTTACCACCGAATTTTCCTACCGGCTCATTGAATCAGGGTACGTTATTCCCAATTTTATTAATCTCTTACAGTTAAATCAGTTAAACAAAATTTATCCTCCTCAGAATATCCACACCCCAGAGTTTGCTAAAAAGCTGGCCATCCAAAACTACACAAAATCTCTCCCCCCTATCTTAGAAAAACATATGCTGGGCAACCTAGTTAACCCCAGAAGTTACTACAGCATCCCGGATTTATTGGAGGAGCAAATTATCCCCAGCCTTCAAAAAAGCAAAGCCTCACCAGAAGAAGTTTTGCAAACCCGATTGTGGGCACATCACCTACGCCGGATTTTAAATTCAAATCAGTACCTGGAGAAATTTCTCAAACCCAAAATCGGAGAATCAGACACAACCCTCCTCAAAAATCATTTAAGCCATGTGGAAAATATTGCCTCACAGTTTGAAAAAATTGTGTCCCAAATCAAAAAAGGTCAGTTTACCATCTCGGGCAAAGAAGCCTTGGAGATTCTAAAACAGAAAAAGGCCCAGAAGCTTCTTGCATTACTCAACAAAAATGAAGAAATTGCCATCAAAGAGATTGAAAGTGCGCTAGAAAAGACTTCTACATATAAAAATATCACACACCTTCTATTTAACAGCTTTAAAGAAGGCCCTGTTCGGTCGTGGCAAGCCTTTTCACGAACACGAACATTAGCAGCCCATCCTCTGGTTGCCCAATTACATCAATACCCACCAGAAGCGGTCCATAAACTCTATGACACCTTACAAACCTATCTTCGGCATCCTGTCATGCAAGAATCCCAATCTCCCGTCGTGGCAAACCTAAGAAAGGTTCTCTCCTCAAAGCATGCCTTTGCAAAAGCTGTTGAAGGCCCTTCATTCTCAGTATTCTTTAAAAACATTCGAAAAATGGGAGTCAAACGAGCCTACCAATTCTACAAAAATTTAACCCTCTATGCCTCACCAGCAGATGCAACAGGGATGATTCGCCAGCATGTCCTCTTGCCATTGGTTCAAGCAGAACATGGCGCAAACTCCCATCTTGCTCGGCTTTTTTCAGACTTATCTTTAAACCAGGTGACGTGTAAAAGGCTCTACAAAGTCTTTGAAGGTAGTGGTTTTTGGCTAAAGCTTCCCTTTAGCATCCTTACGTCTTATCTGGTTTGTGGGATGATTTTTAACACCCTTGATAACAAAGTTATCCAACCCTATCAACGAGAATTGGTAAAACAACGCGGAACCACCCGAGAGTTTCTTGTGCCGGGCTTTATAGGTGTCATCCCCGGTATTGCGGCCTTTGCATTGTGCCTGAAATTGCCATGGGTAAAGAGACTCGGTTATGCCCGTTCATTTGGCTTGGCCGGATTAGCGTGCATTTTAGCCAATGCCGCTTCAGCAATGGCGATGTTTAAATACCGGCTCTATCACTCCCCACCGCCTGGCAAACCAGCCGATCTAAAAACACAGCAAGCTGAAAAATTACGTCAATTGCTTCAAAATAGTGCACAAGGAATGCCCTACCAGCCTTATCCTAAAACGACCTTTGCCGCCCAGAATCATCCACAATTCACTTCACAATTTAAATATCGCCCATGAATACCTGAAAGCACTCAAGGGCGATACGTTAAACCAATAAAGGGTTTAAGCTACACCAAAACGCTGGCCGCTTCCATCGCAGATTTAATGGTTTCACCCAAAACCGCTGGATTCTCACACACTCGGATACCAGCAGCTTGTAGGGCTTCCATTTTTTCTTTGGCGGTGCCTTTTCCACCTGAAATAATGGCCCCAGCGTGTCCCATCCGTTTTCCAGGGGGTGCAGTTTGACCTGCAATAAAGCAAACAACCGGTTTCGTCACATGATCTTTGATAAATTCAGCAGCTTCTTCTTCAGCAGAACCCCCAATTTCACCAATCATGCAGATGGCTTTTGTTTCAGGGTCAGCTTCAAAGGCGGTTAAACAGTCAATAAAATTCGTCCCGTTAATCGGATCGCCACCAATGCCAACACAAGTGGATTGGCCAATCCCAAGCTGTGTTAACTGGTAAACAGCTTCATAGGTCAGGGTTCCGCTACGAGAAACGACACCCACATGGCCACGTTTATGAATATGACCCGGCATAATCCCTATCTTGCAACGTTCTGGCGCAATCAAACCAGGACAATTCGGCCCAATCAAACGGGTCCGTTTGCCTTTCATAAAGTTTTTCACCACCAGCATATCCTTCACAGGGATACCTTCGGTAATACAAATGGCAATGTCCAAATCGGCATCCACGGCTTCCATAATGGCATCCGCCGAAAATGGGGGGGGAACAAAAATCACCGACACATTGGCGCCGGTTTTGTCCTTTGCTTCTTGAACGGTGTTAAAAACGGGTACTTTGTCTAACACAGTAGCTCCACCCTTACCAGGAGTCACACCGGCTACAACTTTGGTCCCATATTTCAGGCATTGTTCCGAATGAAAGGAACCTTCTCGTCCTGTAATCCCTTGGACCAAGACTTTTGTATTTTCATCAATCCAAATTGTCATTGTATGTGTTCCTTTCTCTATGAAGCCACAGTGCTAACATGCTTAACGGCATTGGCAACCTTTTCAGCTGCTTCTTTCATGGTGTCGGCCACCAAGAATTTAAGGTTAGAGCTTTGTAAAATCTCTTTTCCGCGGGAAACATTCGTCCCTTCCATCCGAATCACAATGGGAAGCTTCACATCTAACTTGGATGCCGCTGCCACAACGCCTTCAGCTAAAAGATCGCACCGGAGGATGCCCCCAAAAATATTGATCAAAACGGCTTCAACATGCTTATCCGACAGCAAAATCCGGAAGGCATTTTCAATGGCTTCAGCATTTGCGCCGCCACCCACATCTAAGAAATTGGCCGGTGCAGCACCGTACAACTTAATAATATCCATGGTGGCCATGGCCAAGCCAGCACCGTTGACCATACAGCCCACATTGCCTTCTAAGCGAATGTAATTGAGGTGATACTTGGAAGCTTCTACTTCTAACGGATCTTCTTCATCTAAATCTCGCAATTTTTGGAGATCTGAATGGCGATACAAGGCGCTATCATCAAAGTTAATCTTACCATCCAAGGCAATCACCCGATTATCCTGGGTAATCACCAAGGGATTCACTTCAACCAAGGAGCAATCTTTTTCCCAAAAGAGTTTGTAAAGCCCCATAATCAGTTTTACGGCATCTTTAATGCCTTCTTCAGGAATTCCCAAGGCATAAGCAACTTTACGGGCATGAAACGGCTGGATCCCCACCAATGGATCAACCCACTCTTTAATAATCTTTTCAGGGGTTTTGGCTGCCACTTCTTCAATTTCCATCCCACCCGCAGCGCTAGCCATAATGACGGGCATTCCAGCCGAACGATCCAGAATAACGCTGATATAAAGCTCACGTTCAATGGCGGAACCTTCTTCCACCAAAATAGATTTTACGTTCTTCCCTTCAGGACCGGTTTGGTGGGTAACGAGTTGCATCCCGAGAATTTGGCTTGCAGCCTCTTTGACACCGTCCAAAGAATCCACAACCTTAACACCGCCGCCCTTACCACGCCCACCGGCATGGATTTGTGCTTTAACAACATATTTGGAACCTGATAATTCCTGGGCAACCGAAACAGCCTCTTCTGGCGTAAATGCCACATCTCCTTGAGGTGTTGGAATCCCATAGGCCCGGAATAGTTCTTTGGCTTGATATTCGTGAATTTTCATTGGAACAATGCCTCTATAACCATAACACTGTGGTAAATAAGTTTTTATCTACCGTGGTTTTAGTTTACTGCAAACACCCCATGGATGGCGAACGATTGTTCTGTTTCATTTTCAGAATTCATCTCACACGTTCACTGTCAAGCACGTTGCTTCATAAATCTTTATAAAATGTCACAAAAAAAGTTTGAGGAGGCTTATTAGAACTACAGAAAGCAATTCAATAAAAAAGCGATAACACGAACGAGGAGGAAAGAGACCATGACCAATATCGGGGGAATGAATCCAGTAGCTTACAGCAATACGTTTAACAAGCCAGCAACACCACCCAAGTTTCAAGGTGGAAACAAGATTATTGAATCAAAACCGGTTGAAACAACCGCCTCTGGAAACTTCATTTTTATGGGGCTCGAATTTTTAGCCGCAGCAATCGCCTTAGGTGCCGCAGTTTATTATGGTGCCCCAAAACTCATCCAAGCGATTAAGAATTTTGCAGGTGAAAGCGGTCTCTGGAAAACCGTCAGTGAAAAATCAGCGTCTGTCTTAAGTCGTATTAAAGAAGCCCTTGCGAGTGGAAAAGCAACTGTCGTCGATGGTGCAAAGGAAGCAACAGAAGCCACAACAACAGCCTCCAAAACAGCTAAAAAAGCTGCATCAAAAGCTTCAGCATCTGCGAAAAAATCAGCTCCAAAAGCTCAAGCCAAAGCAACAAAGGCTGGTAAAGGTGCAAAAGAATAAAACGGATTCACCCAACGACTTGAAATAAGGAGCTTTTACAATGAGTGCCCAATACCTGATGCCAATACCCGCCCAATCCCGATTTCCAGGGCGTGTATTTGGACCGGCCTCCACAAAAGCTCCTTTTTCCTCGCATTCTCAAAGATGGGATTCATACACACCTGTTTACCAATCACTCCCCACGCCATCTCGATTTCCAGAGAGAGTTCATCAACCGGTCGCTATAGACACGCATTCATTCCCAAGTCCTTACAAACAAGATTTACACGCACACGATATTCAGAAACCCATTATTGATGCTGACAAACCCGGTGATGAAAATCTCGGATTCCTTCAAAGAAAATGTTTAAAAGCCATTGCCTGGTATCAAAAACGAACTCGTTACACTGATGAAAATAATCATCAAGTCAAAAACAAATTGGGATGTACCTGCCCTTATGGACCATCATGTTCAAGTTATACGGCTGAAGCAATCCGTCGCCATGGGGCAATTAAAGGCATTTTAGAAGGGGCATATCGTATCTTTTTTAAATGCAATCCCATTACCATCTTTTTAACGCAAGGCACACTCAAAGTCGCACCCGCATCAATATCCGATCCAGTCGTTGCTTAAAGCCGCTTCCCACTGATTTTAAAATTTTTAAAATGGATGCCCTCTTGGCGAAGTTGTTCTTCTTTGGGACAATAGACGCAAATTGTGCCATATTAAATTCAGTAGGAAGAGGACTCTTAAAAAATGGATCAGCGCTGTAAATCATTTGTGGTGGGACTTTCCACACTACTTATTTTATCAACTGGAATACCTGCCTTTGGCGATGACATTTTTGTTCCTCGACTTGGCTTCACCACAGCAACACCACCTATGATCTACTTAAATGTAACCTCTGATAAAGATTGGCAAACAAAAGAAAAGGCAGAAGAAAAAGCAGAAAAGGCTACCGAGAAGGCCGATGATCAAAAATTAAAATCAACCGCTCAACACACCGAGACCTCTTCTTCAGACCAAAAAGAAACCGCCAAAAAGAAAGTGGATGTGCGTGAAGAACAGCGAAAAAAAGCGGAAGCAGAACGCATTGCAAAAGCAGAAGCACTCATGAAAATGCGGGCTGAAGAAAGAGCAAAAGAACCCGTTCGGGGTGTTTTTTATCTGTATGATCTGAAAAATGGTCAACTTTTATTTAAAGATGCCTCCAAAATGGAGCCCTCCCCTTCAAGAAATGCCATTGCTCCCTATTATGTAAAGTTTTCACAAAACCCTGTTGAAGGCCTCTACGATGTTACTGTTGTGGGCAGTGGGCACCGCAGTGACATGCCCATATCGGTCTCTAATACTGCTTATTGGGATGCCCTTAAACCGGTTGTACAAGATATCGGTAAAGCGCATTGCCCCCTGGTTAAAAACAAGTTTTGGGTTATTCAGCGGTGTGCCATTATGCGCACGCTGCCCCAAGGCACTCCCAGCCGTTCAGCCCTTACTAAACCCCAAATTATACAAGGCGGCTGGTATACCGAAAATGATCAAGGCCAAGGTGTTTTAAAATACACGCCGGAAGTCTCAAACCTGACACAAACCCTTTTACGCATTTATGAAATTAACCCAGCTTCCTTTAAATACCTCACCATCCCTGGAGACGACTATTTTGAGAGCCCTTACCCTGATATTCTGGATGAAGCCAACTGGGGTCTCCAATACCTTTTAACCATTCAAGAGAATAATGGGGGTTTTCCCAGTGGCATCGAAAAAATTCCAGGAGAAACGGATGACGATAATTACTGGCTCATGCCAGAAACACCCAATTCAACTGCACGAGCTATTATGGCGTTATCATCCGCGGTTCAAGCCTTTAAATCTCAAGATTTGAGTTTATCCATTCGGTTTTTCGAAGCAGCGCAAAAAGGCTGGCGCTACCTTGAATCCCAAAAAGAGCAACCTGATGAAGAAACCATGCTGCTTGCCAGTGCGGGAATGATGGATGCCAGCACGGATCCGCAATATAAAAAAGCCTTTGAAAAAGCCAAGGCCGAAATTAAAACAATCTCGCCTGAAACCGCATTACTTTTAGGGCCTTATGCAAAAGGAATTCCGGTACAAGAAGGACCAAATAGTTTCCTGACCAAAGCAATCTCCAATGCGCTTCCATTGGCTGCCAAAGTTGACCAAAATAACCCAAAGGCAACGCAAGAACTGGCACAATGGGTTACCAACCTGTATGGTTATGACAAAATCCACATGGTCCGAGATTATGATTATGTCATGCCTTCGGCTTGGTCAGACCCACTGCAGTGGATTGCCAGCAGATCGGGCCAACTGGCCACCCAGTTTGGACAGCGCTTGTCTGAAGAAAACATTATTCATTCAGGCACCAAAGTGGATAGTAAGTTAATTAAGTCCTTGGACAAAAAAGAAAAAGAAGTCCATCAGCGTATTGCCCAAGGATACGATAGCTTGACATTAGACACCATGGATAAGGCAAATCTGGCCTATATATTGGCCTTACTCAACCAACACGTTGCCTTTAAGCTTGAAAAGAAAAAGGCGCCCCACCAACAACGTGAATACCCTGGTGTCAAAGATTATTATCCCAAAGAGATCTAAATTTCTACGAGCTTATTGCCTATCGAGCGAGTAAATGGCGAAGAGCACCGGAAAGCTCTAGGTATTGGAAGTGATAGCCATTTTCAATCAGCTTATTGGGTTGAACACGAGCGCTGGATAATAATAAGGCATCTCCCATTTCTCCAAACATCAATCGAACCATAAAGGCTGGAATGGGAGTGACCACCGGGCGGTGAAGGACTTGCCCCAGAGCCTTTGTAAACTCACGATTAGTCACTGGTTGGGGTGAAACAACATTCACTGGCCCCACCAGAATGTCATGAACCAAAGCATAGTCAATAATTCCCACAACATCATCCAGAGAAATCCAGCTCATATATTGTTGGGCAGAACCCAAAACACCACCAACCCCCATCAAAAAGGG
>JANWIO010000132.1 GCA_025449835.1 Vampirovibrionales bacterium | reverse complement strand
TGTAGGAAAGAACCGAATGAGTAATTATTTTTCGTGCCAGAGCTTCACGTTTAATCTTTTGAATTAGCACCAATGCTTCTTCTGTTAGCTTTAATAACTCATCAAGCTCGCTACGATCTTGGGTATACTTTTGATACACTTTTTCAAAACGCTCTGAACCCGAGGGATATTCAATATAATTGGTTTCTAACAGAGTATTCAACTGCTTTTTGGGAGAAAAAGATTCAACCGGATATTTTTTTAGCGCATCGCTAAAGGATAAATGCTCAAACCCAAGGATATGGGCGCCGCCCTCTGAGCAGTTTATAAATTGACGCTCTGGATATTCGGTTCGAATAAATTCAAAAATTTTGCGAAACCCATCATAAGCTTCGCTGGTGTATAAAAGTTCCCCATTCCAACCTTTTGTTTTACAGTATCGTCCACCAAAGAAGTGCTTCTCTTCTTCCCACTTTCTTGGAAAGTATGTTTCCATTCCTTCCCCACAAAATTCTTCCACATTTTTTAATTCAACTGTTTTTTCACCTGTTTCTGGATCAATATAAATACGGCAATCTTGATACACTGAATTTTGCGCATACATTTTATTATTGCTATACGCTAAATCCTGCCCCAGCAAAAAAATGGGGCTACATCCAAAATGAATTAGCGTTCTAAAGGCTGAAATTGAAACGGTTCCTTCAGCTTCATGCCCACCCAAATTTTGATTTAAAGCCCGTGATAACCATGAAGTCACCACATTGGTTGTTGGGTAAGTAATCAGTTTACGCTTTGTGGGCATTTGATAAATATGAATATTGGTACTGGGCATCAGGATTAAATTGGCTTCTTTGAGAAAGGACAATTTATCTAATTGAGGAGACACATTTTTATTTTCAGTTACAATGAGAAAATCAGGCACAATCCCCACTTTATCTAACGATCTGGCGGCTTGGCCAACACACATAATGATAAAATGCTGTTGGTAAGCTTTTAAGGTCTCCAATACACCCGGATTATCCAGAGAAGGACCAGCAGACACAACGACGGCAGGGATATTTTCCAATTGGTTTTCTAAAAAGCCGATATCTGGATACTGGAAAAAATGAGTGAGGTTACTCAATGCATCACGAGAAAATTTTTCCTGCATGGACAATACTGTCGTTTGATTTGCAGCTAAATTATTAACGGAACTAATCACTTCACGATGAATATCCTGGAATAAGTCAGGATACAGTTGAATATATGCCGGTAATCCTGTTAAATGGACATTGTCTCCCTTTAGGTATAAGGGCTCAAGGATTGGATAGACCTGATCAAGCGATGTAATTATCCACACCCGTCCTGACGATAAGAATTCTCGAAAGTCAACCACAGAAAGGGCTTGACGTAAAACTTCCACGTGTGGCTCATAAACAATTAACATCCATGGGAAGTTATAAAAGGCTTCATGTAAGAGATAACCCAAGCCTAACCCAAAGAGAAAGATAATTCGGTGGTAAGGATGAGGAAGAGAGGCTAATTCTTGAAAGACTTGTGTGGCCTCTTGAGATGGATCCTCGACATGATGAAGTGCCGTATTCTCATAGGCAAGATTGGCGTCATTGTGAGGCCCTGTAAATAAAACCACTTTTTCGCTAACAGAGGTAATCTGTATCTGTTCTGCCAGCTTGGGATTTATTTTTTGCAGTGCCAGTATATTTTCTTCAATCATCATGCGCAATCCTTCTCTATCGTTGCTCTATTGGCGACACAAATGACAAAAGGTGAGGACCAACAGAATGTCTCGCCTAAATAACATCCCTTATCAAATTGTAAAATAACCGCTTATCCAAAGACCTCATGTGTGTATATGAAATCTTTGGTGCTATAATTTGCTGTAATTTAAGCTGTTCTGAGTCAGTACAAATGCTCGATATTGATACTGCTTTGATTCCTGTAACCAAAGCTTATCTGCCACCGCTGGATGATTACGTTGGTTATCTCTCTGGAATTTGGGAGCGTGGTTGGGTAACCAACAACGGTCCTTTGGTGTGTGAGCTGGAAGAAAAGCTAAAAGCCTACTTTGATATTCCCTTTGTTTTTGTTTTAAGTAGCGGAACCGTTGCACTTCAAATTGCAATTAAAGCCTTAAATATCCAGAATGAAGTGATTACGACCCCATTTTCTTATGTTGCAACCACCTCAAGCATCGCTTGGCAAGGTGCAACCCCAATTTTTGCAGATATTGACCCAGACACACTTGTTTTGGATCCCCAGCAGATTGAAGCAGCCATAACAGACCAGACAACTGCTATTGTTGCAACCCATATCTACGGTTATCCGTGTGATGTGGACGCTATTGAGGCAATTGCCAAAAAGCACAAGCTCTCAGTACTCTATGATGCGGCCCATGCATTTGGGGTACAACATCGTGGAAAAAGCCTCTTTCAGTATGGGGATATCTCCATTGCCAGTTTTCATGCAACGAAAATTTTTCATACCATTGAAGGGGGCGCCATTATGACTTCCAACCCGGAACTGGCCGAGAAAGTTTCCTATCTTCGCAACTTTGGGCATCACGGCGAAGACCAGTTCCAGGGCATTGGCATCAATGGAAATTGTAGTGAGTTACATGCCGCCATGGGGCTCTCCATACTGCCTCATGTAGAAGAATTTATCTCTCAGAGAAACCAAATTTCTCAGTGGTACGATCAGTTCCTGTTGGAGATACCACACATCAGACGTCCTCAAATTCCGGCCCAAACAGAGTACAACTATGCCTATTATCCGGTGATTTTCAACTCTGAAAAACAATTACTCGCCGTTATAACAGCACTCAATACGCAAAATATCTTTTCCAGACGCTACTTTTACCCTTGCCTATCAACACTCAACTATGTTCAACCTCGCCCCGTACCCATTGCCGAAGATATATCTCGGCGAATACTCTGTCTCCCCATGTACCAAACATTATCTTATTCAGAGGTTGCGCATATATGCCAGGTTATCCAGGATGCCCTTGGTTGATGAACTTGGAATAGAAAAGGAATTTCACCGGGTTTTTGGATTGCCAGCCAGATTCGCCTGGACATCCACCCCTCTCTCTTTAGACGACTTACTTCCCCAAGAACAACTCGCTTTAAAAGAAGCAAAAAACCGTGGACGATTTCACGCATCCTGGTTTTTAGGGCGAGCCGTTGCCAGAAAACTCTTTTCCTACCTAGAAATTCCTATTGAAGCAACAACCCTTATGATGTCTCAAAACAAGATTTCTTTATCTCATACAAAGAATAATGCCTATGCTATTGGGATTTCTGAGTATACCAATGGCACGTTCGGAATTGGTCTTGATGTTGAACTCTCAAGAACAATGCAACGGGATTGGGGACGATTTTTTTTAACCCCATCCGAACAACAATGGCTTTCAAACATTCCGGAATCCTCTCTTTCGAATACAATGATTCGGCTATGGACTCTCAAAGAAGCCTTGTTTAAGGCAGATTTAAATAATCGCCAGTTTGATTTGCCCGATTATCAGCTTAAGGATCCCTCACAATGGACGGGGGATGCATTCAATATTCACAACAAACTTGCTTTTAGATATTATTCTCTTAAATTGGATTCTATTTGGCTGGCAATTGCAACCAGAATGGATGCAAAATAAACTGAATCCAACGATTAAGGAGTTCGGTGCAATGAAAGCCCTGACAACACCTCAACACTATTTTGATCAAACTTTTTTTGAGGCTGAAAAAATCAATGTGTTTGAGCAAACATGGCAGTTTGTCGGGTTTCAGTTTGAAATCGCCAATCATCAAGACTTTTTAACACGAACCATCGGCAATAAGGCTGTCGTGGTTCAAAACTTTAATGGCGACTTACGTGCTTTCTTAAATGTTTGTTCGCATCGATACAGCCAAATTCAAGATGAGACCCAACGATGTGGCAATCGCCCCTTAAGATGTCCTTACCATGGGTGGACCTTTGACAGTACTGGAACACCTGTGGGTATTCCATGTCAAAGCGATTTCGAAGACCTGGATCCCGATGCGTTCAAACTAACTTCATTTGCCCTTGAAACTTGTGGCCCTTTTATATTTGTGAGAATTGCAGAAGAAGGCCCCTCTTTAGAACAATATTTTGGGGACTTATACAGCAATATTAAAGCCATTGCTGAAGCCATGGAGGATTGTGTCGATCAGTATGTGGTTCAGGTACCTGCCAATTGGAAACTGCTTGTTGAAAATTCGCTAGAAGGCTATCATGTCAACTTTATTCACCTGAAAAGCATTAAGCAATACGGTGCAGGCGCAAAAACAGATAGTGAAACAGGTAAAGTGGTTGGCCACAAGTTCCATTTTGGATTTCCGCATTCGTGGCTGATTGACGCTGTTGAAGATAATGCATTCAGTAAGTGGCAAAAAATAGAACCTGCTTATGCAACTCGCCCATTTAAAACCGATACATATCACCAATACCAGGTTTTCCCGAATCTAAATGTGGCTACTTTTTATGGCTCTGCCTTCTTTGTTCAGTTATTTCAACCCATTTCCCCTCAAGAGACGTTGGTAACACATTATTCCATTCGGAGCAAATTTAATACTCCTTCGAAAAAAGATTTGGCCCTCATTCATATGACAATGGAGAATATGGTCAATATGGGTAAAACCATCTTGGATGAAGATATTGGTATTTGTAAAATGGTTCAGCGGGGTATCCAACAGAATCCCAATCCGACCGGTGTGCTTTGCCACGAAGAAGAACGGGTTTATCAATATCAACGAAGTTATCTGGCCTATTTAAATAACCGGCAATCCCTTGAAGCCCAGTGGTCTTAAAGCGGCGTTTTGCTTTAGAAGGTACCTAATTGCATCCTGGGCTGTAAAAATTGTTGTTTATCTGAAGAAACAGAAAAAACGGGATACAAAGATTCGAGAACGCGTATTTGAGTTTTCATTCTGGAGATACTATAGTATCTCTAGAATGGCACTCTGTGTGTCGAATACTTTTGAATGAATGATAAGTTGGTGGAAGGAGTCATGAATGCACCCGGACGAGTTTATCCGTAACTTTGCAGACGCTGTTGAAGATATTGAACCTGGGTCACTCTCCTTGGATACCAATTTTCGAGAACTTGAAAATTGGTCATCCATTGCTGCTTTGATGACTTTGGCCATGATTTACTCAGAATATAGCGTCCAAATTACGGGTAACGAATTGGAAACTTGCAAAACCTTGGGCGATCTCTTCACAACCATTAATTCGAAAGTATTGGAAAAAGCATAATGCCCTCCACCATTCAAAACGTTCGCATTGTGGGTATCGCTGCAAGCATACCCCAAAATAACGAACCTGTTTTGGAAAGCAACTACGGAACCCTAGAAGAACGGAAAAAATTTATCAAAACCACCGGTATTGAAAACCGCAGAGTGAGCCCAACCGCAATTTGTACCTCAGATTTGGCATGTGCTGCCGCAGAAAAACTTCTTGAAGAACTCCAATGGGACCGCAATGAAATTGACCTCTTGATTTTTGTCTCCCAAAGTCCTGACTATATGGTACCGGCAACTGCTATTGTGCTTCAAAATAGGCTTAAGCTACCCCACAGCAGCGCTGCCTTTGATGTTAATCTCGGGTGCTCTGGGTATACTTATGGTCTCAGCATTATGAGTAGCATGATTTCTGCCGGAAAATTCAGAAAAGGCTTACTTCTGGTGGGAGACACCTCAGCCAGAGGTGTTAAGCTCTCTATTGAAGAAGGAGTTGCCCCTTTATTTGGTGATGCCGCCACAGCAACGGCACTGGAATGGTGCGAAGATGCTCCCCCCATTTATTCAGACTTGTATAGTGACGGAAGTGGTTATGAGGCCATCATGCATTTTTATGGGGCTGCCCGTAACCCCTTTCCTAAAGAAAAATTTGAATATTATGTTAATAACGAAGGCAATGTGATTATTGATACCCAGTTTCGTTTAGATGGCCTCGAAATCTTCAATTTTTCAATTCGAGAAGTGCCTCCTGCCATCAAAAAAATATTGGCTTTTACTGAAAAAAATATTGATGATATTGATGCCTTCCTCTTTCACCAAGCCAACATGTTGATGAATGAGATTATTCGTAAAAATTTAAAACTGCCCCTTGAAAAAGTACCTTACACGCTAAAAGAATTTGGCAATACCAGTTCAGCAACCATCCCGCTGACCCTACTCCATAAATTAAGTAAAGAAATTCAAACCAAGCCAATGACGTTACTGATGTGTGGTTTTGGCGTGGGGTTTTCATGGGGAACAGTATTATGCCAAACAAACGGTGTTGTTTGTCCTGATATTGTTGAATTATGATGCAATCTCCTTTTTCACTTACTGATAAGACCATTCTGGTTACTGGGGCTTCCTCTGGCCTTGGGCGCCAAACCTGTATTGCAATCTCTGAAATGGGTGGAAAGGTTATTGCAACCGGGCGAAATCCTGAGCGTCTGGAAGAAACCATGTCGATGTTAACAGGAGAAGGACACATAGCTCATCTTGCCGATTTGGTGAATTTTGAAGATCGCAAGCAACTTGTTCAAAGCCTTCCTAAACTCAATGGATTTGTCCATTCTGCCGGAATTTCCCGAATTATCCCATTGAAATACCTAACGGATGATTTGCTTGACGAAGTACATACCACCAATTTTGAGGCTCCTGCAAAATTAACGCGGGACATGGTGAAAGCCAGGGTATTCATGCCTTCAAGCTCCATTGTATATGTGGGATCCATTGCCCCAATGCTCGGTATTCCTGGACAATGTGCCTACTCCTCCTCAAAGGCAGCGTTAATGGCTTTAGCTCGCGTGTTTGCAATGGAAGTTGTCTCTCAAAAAATTCGAGTCAATAGCGTCGCCCCAGCCATGGTGAAAACACCCATTATGGAAGGTGCAGCCGTTTCCAAAGAGCAATATGATCTGGATGAAAAGTCTTATCCGTTGGGGTATGGCGAGCCTGAGGATGTTGCTAACGCCATTGTCTTTTTATTATCCAGTGCCAGCAAATGGATTACCGGGACCACTATGATTTTAGACGGGGGGTTAATCTGTAAATGAAAAACCTCCTTATTATCGGAGCCGGTGGATTCGGCAGAGAGGTGTATTGGATTGCAAGGGGCATCCGAGATCAGCGCATTGACTGGGAAATAAAGGGTTTTTTGGATGATCGCGCTGATATTTTGGATAAATACACCTATGAACATCCCATTATTTCATCCGTAGAGGATTATCAACCTGAGCCAGATGATTTGTTCATTTGTGGTATTGGCGTTCCCGACAAGAGAAAATATTATTGTGAAAAAATATTGGCCAAGGGGGGTGTCTTTACAAATTTAATTCATCCCAGTGTTGCGATTAGTCCCAATATTCAGTGGGGGGTTGGGATTGTGATTTGCTCTTATGCCAGTATCTCTTGCGATTCCAGCATTGGTAATTTTGTCAGCATTAATTCTTACAGTTTAATTGGCCATGATGTTGAAATTGGGGACTATACGCATATTAACAGCTATGCTTTTATCGGTGGTTCTACTAAAATTGGGCAAGAAGTAACAATTCATCCGCATGCGGTGATTAAACCAGAAGGGCAAATTGACGATAACGCTGTGGTTGGGGCGGGTAGCGTGGTGTTGAGTAAAATAAAACGTCAACAAACTGTTTTTGGTGTACCGGCGCTTCCTGTTAAATATTAGCAGGGAGAAAACGATTGATGTCTGATATTAAAGTCAGCGTTTTAATGACAACCTACAATCACGAAGCCTTTATTGTGCAGGCCATTGAAGGGGTCTTGATGCAGGAAACGGACTTTGCGTTTGAGCTTTTAATTGGTGAAGATTGTTCCACAGACCAAACAAGAGAAATCGTTTTAGAATACGCCAAACGCTTCCCTAATCGAATACAGGTGATCTCACCCATGGCCAATGAGGGGGGAAACTGTAATTTTTCAAGACTTTTAGCGGCCTCCCGAGGAAGTTATATCGCCTGGATTGAGGGAGATGATTACTGGATTGATCCAGAAAAGTTACAACTGCAAACAGATTTTTTAGACGCGAATCCCGAATTTGCAATCTGTTTTCACTCCGTCTACAGGGTCTACGAAGATGGTTCAGAACGGTTACAGCAACTCACTAATGAAGGCCAGGCCTGGATGACAACAATTGAAGATCTTTGTCGGGGAAATTATATTGAGACTGCTTCGGTGATGTACCGAAAATCGTTTGAAACGCTCCCCGATTGGTTAATCCCCTTACCGATTGGGGATTGGCCCATCAATATCCTCCATGCACAATACGGAAAAATTGGTTATATCAACAGGCCGATGAGTGTTTATCGCATTCACAACTGTGGTATCTGGACTTCAAGGCCAACAATTCAACGATTTGTGGATTGTATTACCGCTGCTGAAGTGTGTAATAAAATGCTTCAATATCGCTATGAGCCGTATTTTAATTTTTCCATTACACGATGGAGCATTAATATTCTTCAAACCGCATGGCGTACCCGATCTCATTTTTCTCAGGCCTGGCAATATTTCTTGAAACTCCTCAGAATCAGCTTAAAACAACCCCTGGTGGTACCCTGTTTTTTACGACGCCGAAAATATTATCAGCGTCTGCGTAACCAATGTGCCCATTTAAAACCTAAAACAAAAGTAGCAACTGACCACCAAACAGCTCACCTGCAGACTTCTGATAGAATAGAATAATATCATTTCATTTTGGGTTCATCTAAAAGGAGCAACTTCTCAATGGAAAAGTCCACCCTCACCCCACCCAATCACACCTATCACTTTGTGGCCGATTGGTTTACCTCGAATATCCCCATTTGGGAAAAACTACTCAAGGATTATAAAGGCAAACCCAATTTAAACTTTTTAGAAATTGGTTCATTCGAAGGTAAATCAGCCACTTGGCTTTTGGAAAATATTTTGACCGCTCCTTCATCTCGCATCACATGTGTTGATCCCTTTTACGAAACCGTTCATTTAGTGCCCGAAATTACCGTTGATAAAAAAGAGGTAACACTCAATACATGGGAGGCTTTTTTAAAAAATACGGCTCCCTTTCAAGATCAAATTGACGTTCATCGGGGACTTTCTCATGAGATTCTTCGTCAGTTACCTTTGAATGCCTATGATTTTATCTATATCGATGGTTCCCATGATTCGCTAAATGTCTTGGAAGACTCAGTTTTAGCCTTTCGGTTATTAAAACCCGGTGGTATTTTAATTTGGGATGATTATGAATGGACCATTTTTAATATTTCCCATACCTCACTACGCCATCCCAAACCTGCCATTAATGCATTTTTACAGATGTACGATGAGAAAGTTGAATGCATTCACAAAGCCTATCAAGTTGCCATTCGAAAACTTGAAAATTAAAAAGCTTTGGGCCTATTCATTCAATTCCAAGAACGTTTGTATTGCTGAATAATAAACTTAATGCAACAGCTTTTCGTAAACAATATTTCTTTCCCCGCGTAAAGCCGGGGGCATTAATTGTTCAATCCGTTTTGGATCCGTCACTTCAACAAAACCCGCTGCTTTCATAAGCCGGTTTCGATCCGCCATGCCTTTTCGACGGGCTGACGTATACAGTGAAGACAAGCCCAGAGCTTTGGCTTTTTGAGAAATATCCTCAATCAAAGCAAAAGAAACGGTATCGGGAACGTTTTTCGCTTTGTAGAAGTAAGATACCTGTCCTGCATCACTGGGAGGGATGTGTTCACCGTTGAGGGCGCTTTTTAGTAATGCGGCTGTTGCAGCAGTCTTGCCCGTTTGCGTGTTCATCACAACATGAAACACGTTTGGGCCGCCAGTCTTTACCTTCTGAATATTGGTACCCAATATGGCTTCATGGAAATTTAAAATTTTGCTGCCTTGATTTTCATAGCCCTTTTCCTGGGCAGAGGCAGGATCGACTTCTCCCAAATAAAAATCACGCAGCAACTCATGAATTTGAGCCTTGTTCGAAGCACTGGCCTTCACCACTTTAAGATTGGGATCAATGGATTTTAAAGCAGCATTTAATGCAGAATTAGCACCTTTAAACAAAACCGGTACTGTTTTTGTACTTTTCACACGACTTATATTGACCATG
>JANWIO010000131.1 GCA_025449835.1 Vampirovibrionales bacterium | reverse complement strand
ATGAGACAATTCAATTTGATGATAGTTATTTCGGCTATGATTTTGTATTTGTGGATCAGATGATAAAACAAGGGTACCAGTGTACTTGCTTTCCGGATGAAATAGGCCTGTGCTTGCACGTGATTCACAATAAAAACCTTTCAAAAATTTTTCCGCAATATTGTCTACCACCGTACCTTATTCCGCATATCTTCGGCCCCAATATTTACCAGTTCAGTCAATATCAATCATAGAAGTGGAAGATATTCGACCTGATCCGTATACTGTTGTTTCTTGAGATACAAAGCTGAGATGGAGTGTTGCTCTGGAAAAACCGATATAATTCAGGGCAATTGAAAAAACCGAGGCCCCAGTCAATTCCATTTGCATCATTTTGGCAAACCGCAAGACTTTGCCCATAAAAGCATCATGAGAGAAATTTAACGAATGAATTGCGTGAGGGATACCTAAGACATGTAAGCGCATGAGCTGATCAAATCTCTATAAGCTTTTAGTTAGAATATTGGACAACAAAGAGTTGACAAAAAAATTTAATTTTAGGATACATTTGCACAATCCAAGTGCACTTAAACTCACCAACTATCTGAAAAGAAAAGCGGATTGTATTGAATTTATGATATGTTAGAGGAACTAGAAGCCACTAATCGAAACCATCTGTATGCCTAAACGTTTTGCTGCTTTTCAGTTTCCTGCCGAAACAAGAACCCGCTTTGCCTTGTTACAAGGTGAAACGGAATTGGTTGAGATAGACAATTTCGAAAACCAAACACCTGTAAATGACAAAACAATTCCCTTGGATTCCATTGAACTCTTACCCCCGCTGCCACAAACGCCCTCAAAAATCATTGCGGTGGGGTTAAATTACCCTGCCCATATCGATGAGATGAAACATGAAAATGTTCCAAGCAATCCCATTCTCTTCTTAAAGGCGCCTTCAACGCTATTGGCACCCTTCAAACCCATCATCGGACTTTCTTCCTGGGGGCGGATTGATTATGAGGGAGAGCTTGCCGTGGTCATCGGGAAAACGTGTAAAAACGCATCCGAGGCAACTGCTTTAGATTACGTTTTAGGATACACCCTAGCCAATGATGTGACAGCCAGAGCGTTGCAACGTCAGGACACCCAATGGGGACGAGCAAAAAATTTCGATACCTTCTGCCCCCTGGGCCCTTATCTTTTACAAAATGAAGGCCAAAACCCCGCAGCATTTCATTTGCAAACACAAGTGGATGGGGAGGTTCGGCAAGATGGAGATGTTTCGCAAATGCGATTTTCCATTCCCTTTTTAATTGCCTATATTTCAAACATTATGACTCTCTACCCGGGTGATCTGATTTTAACAGGGACCCCACAAGGCGTTTCTCCCTTAGAAAAAGGCCAAACCGTTCGAATTGGTGTTCCTGAAATCGGTTGGCTGGAAAATCCCTTTCAATTAGTGGCGGATTAAACGAGACTCTGGAAAAATCGTTATGAAAAGCTCAAATTCCAAAATTGTAATTGGCTTTGCAACAACCAATCTCCATAAATTAAGAGAAACACAGCAGTGCTTTAATCTCTTTCAGAGTGCAATCACAGTGGTCAGCTTACCTCCAGAAGAAGACGTTGAAGAAACCGGCAAAACCTTTGAAGAGAATGCCCTGATTAAGCTCCATGCCTGCTTAAAAAATCCGATTCCCCCCAATGTTTCTCATGTCATTGCTGAAGATGCAGGCCTCATTATCGAGGCATTGGATGGGAAATACGATATTTCGCCTTTCCCAGGAATCTACTCAGACCGATGGTTTACACCAAGAGTTCAACGTGAACTTCTGGGAAAAACAGTTGACCACCTCACCTACACCGAAAAAAATCAGGGTATTATAAAACTGTTAGAAAACTACAGTAATCGCAAGGCTTACTATAAAGCCTGTGTGGCCTGTTGGTGCAAAGAAATAAATGAAATCATTACAGTTTCTGGACGTGTTGACTTGGTTGTCGCAGACTCACCCAGAGGGAATAATGGTTTTGGTTATGATCCTATTATGATTCCAGTGGACGATGCCTCTTCTCGCACCATGGCCGAGTTATCCTCCGATGAAAAAAACCGAATCAGTCACCGATGCAACGCCATCTTAAATTTAATTCCCTTTTTACAAGGAAACCCGCACCCTGCATAACCCTCTAGGGAATTAACCAACGGGTATTTCGCTTAATTCGACCGTTTTCAATGTGAAACCGAGAAAAATCAAATAAAGATTCCAAAACCACATCCCCATTCTTTAAAACCTTAAATTGTGCCTCACGATGAGAATGTAAAATTTTCATGTGAAAGTGTTTATCAACCTCCACCCCTTTTGGAAATGTCGTATCCGCATCATTTAAGATGTTTTCTGAATTAATATTCTCCGGAGATTTTTGTAACAGGGTCATTCCTTTTGAAACAGCTTTTTGCAAGCTGATTTGGACCGTATCTACCTTTTTGGCATCCCGGGTTTCCTGCATGCTCACAAAAAACAGACCTACATAAATCCCAAGAAGAACAAAAACAACCAAAACACCAATTTGTTGCAAAGCAGAACCGCGTTCTCCCATAACCAGTGAGCCTTTCAGAATTAAATAACACCCATGCAATACATTATTGTATAATTCCGATATTCCGTACTGCATTATAGCAAAAATCAAGGGAAAAAGGCGTTTTCCTTCTGGAATGATTGTTTACTAAGTTGTAAAAATTTTTTCGAAAACCCTAAAGTTTTTGGATAATTTTCCGATTTATAAAATAAGCGGCAAAAATGCCCATGTTCGAAAACTCTATGGCACACAAATCAGCAGAAAAAGATAAATAAACACGATGGCTGTCACGATCGAACAAATTCTTGAAAAAATGGATAAAATGCCTGAACCCCCAAAGGCATCGGTTCAAGCCGTTAATATGCTTGAGGATCCCAATGTTCCCATTGCAAAAGTTGCTGAGTTTATCAGCATGGATGAGTGTTTGACCTCCAAGCTTTTAAAACTGAGTAACTCAGCACATTATGCATATTCAGGAAAAGTTGCCACCGCAAAAGAAGCCCTGATGCGGATTGGGACCAATTTCGTAAAATGTACCCTCTATGCCTCAATGCTTGAAATCGCAGGGTTTCATCCTAATTCATTCTTTATGGAGCTTTGGAAATCGGCCTTATTTACGGCACTTGTTGCCAAGGATGTTGCCGAACGCCTGAATCACCCACGGATCGATCTTTGTTTTACTGGTGGACTCCTCTGCGATATTGGCCAAATCCTGATGAATGAGTATGCAAACCAAGTTTATACCAACCTGATTACCACAGTTCGCAAGGGTGGATATGATCTTGTCCAAGCAGAGAACCAGGTTTTCGGATTTAGCCATGTGCAGGTGGGGTATAAAATGGCAGACCAGTGGAAGCTCCCTGTCATCTACCAAAATGTGATTCGTTATCACCATGACCCAATGGCAGCCTATAAAAAAGTGCTTCCAGATGACTTTAAAATTATCATTGCCATACACGTTGCCAATAACTTATCTCCGCTCTTCAGTGATCAAAGCGGTTCTCAAATTAACATGGAAGCTGTTCAACAGGCAGGTTTAAATTTACGGCGAGAAATTATTGTTCAAAGCCTTTCTCAAAAATTTGATATGTATTATCGGGACATTGGCCGCATTACAGAATCCATGTTTGGTGGCGCCCCGAATTAAATTTTTCAATAAATTCACCCATTTAAGGTCCGTTGGCCCTCGATTCATCTTGACTCAGCATCCTCTACGACCTTTCTTTTAAGTTTTATTTCCCACAGGGTATAACACACCGGAAATTTGGGCCAATTTGGGATATGATAGGCCTAGGAGAGAGGAAAAGTTTGTTTGAGGACAGAATTTTAAGTGAAGAAAATAAAATAAAACCAACCCATGCTGTTGGCGACACGTTTCTTTACGTTATGATAAGGCACGATGAATCAATTTTTACAGAATTTACCGTTTAAACCGGATGCTTTCCAGCAAGACGCAATGGCTGCCATTGAGGAGGGACATAGTGTTGTTGTTTGCTCCCCCACGGGTAGTGGAAAAACCTTAATTGCAGAATTCGCCGCACATAAAGCCATAGAAGAGGGACGTAAGATCTTTTACACCACCCCTCTCAAGGCACTGAGCAACCAAAAATTTCAGGATTTTAAAAAAATATATGGCGAAGCGGCTGTTGGGCTTCTCACCGGCGATATTTCCATTAACCGAGAAGCCCAAATTGTGGTCATGACCACCGAAGTCTTCCGAAATATGCTGTATGGGGTGCAAGAAGACAGTAAGCTTTTAAAACAAGTGAGCTGCGTTGTTTTAGATGAGTGTCATTTTATGAATGACGCTGAACGCGGGACTGTTTGGGAAGAGAGCATTATTTATTGCCCCGATACTATCCAGATTATTGCGTTAAGTGCCACCATTGCCAATGCCTATGAGCTTACCGACTGGATCAATGAAGTTCATCACAATACCCAAGTCATCTCAAGCGATTTTAGACCAGTTCCCCTTCGGTTGTTTTATTTTACCCGAGAAGAGCTCCTGCCGCTCTTTAAAACAGGGACCACCCAACTCAATTCAAAGTTAAAGTTTGATAACAATGGCAAACGCTTTGCAAAGCATCTTCGTGCCTTTGATCCCAACCGCCTCATTCTAGAACTCCATCAGCGAGAAATGCTTCCGGCCATTTTCTTTACCTTTAGCCGGAAGGGATGTGACAAGCAACTCTTTGAAACACGAAATCTGGATCTGTTAACACCGGCTGAAAAAAACCAATTACGGCAACAAATTCAAGCCTATGTCCAAGCGCACCCATTTCTTGAGGGGAATCGACATTTACGCCCCATGGCAAATGGCTTTGCAAGCCATCATGCGGGCCTGCTACCCGCATTAAAGGGCTTGGTTGAGCATCTTTTTCAACAGGGGTTGATTAAAGTGGTGTTTGCAACAGAGACCTTAGCCGCCGGCATCAACATGCCTGCCAGAACAACGGTTATCACGGCGATTTCAAAACGCACCAATGACGGCCATCGGATTTTAACGGCTAGTGAATTCCTCCAAATGTCTGGGCGGGCAGGCCGCAGAGGAATGGACGAAGTCGGCTATGTTGTGGTGGTCAGTACCCCTTACGAAACGGCTTACGATGTGGCAGTGCTTGCCAGTAGCCCAGCAGATCCATTAAACAGCCAATTTACCCCGACATACGGCATGGTCCTAAACCTGCTTCAAAAACACACCCTCGAAGAAGCTGAGTTCTTAATTTCAAAAAGTTTTGGGGCCTTCACCGCGGATCGACGTGTTTTACCCTTGCAGAAACAAATTGAAGCCTTTACGCAACAACTCGCCGAAGCCCAAGACTTTACATGTCCTTATGGTTTGCAAGACAAAGAATTCCATAGTTACTTGCGTTCAAAAGACATGCTAAAAGAGACCCACAAACTCATCAAGATTTTCCGCACGCAGATAAAACGCCATGGGAACAGCCCCGAAATTCAACTAGCCCTTGCCAAAGAAGCCGGAAAAAGGGACTCTCTAAATCAAACGGTTCAAGGACTGCCATGTTACACATGCGAAATCTATAAAAACCATATTCAGCTTGATGATAAGATTCAACGGCTTCAGAAAAAACTGAAACAACTGAATCGACAGTATGAAGAAGAGAATAATCTCTATTGGCGACAATTTTTGAATCACTATCACCTGTTAAAAGAAGCTGAATTTTTAAACGAAAAAGATCTCCCAACGGCTCCAGGCCATCTTACAGCGCAAATTAGAGCTGAAAATGAGTTTTATATTGCACAAATTATTCTCAATGGCCTGCTCGATAACTTGGAAGCGCCACAACTGGCGGGTGTTATTTGTGGATTGGTGAATGACTCTAACCGAGAAAACCAATTTTCCAAGCTTTTTGCATCCCCTGAGGTAAAAAATGTGTTTAATGAGGTTCAACGTCTTAGTAAACAAATCCATCGCCTTCAATCAAAACATCACATTCAAACCCCAATGATCTTAAATCCCATCGCCTCAGGATTGGTTGAAGCCTGGGCCAGTGGTGTTGAATGGCAACGGCTGATTGCTGCCAGCAATATTGATGAAGGAGACCTCGTACGCATCATCCGAAGAACAGCCGATGTTCTGAGACAGCTTTCCAGGCTTGAAGGCATCTCTTCTGCCATGTCAGACACTGCAACCATTGCGTTGAAAACACTTTATCGAGACCCCATCAAAGAAGAGTCAATTATTGCAACAGAGGATGAGGAAGAGAAAGCCGGAACAGAATTTGAAACCCCAAACAGCAATGACGTTATTCCGTTTGAAGCATAAGTTCTGGCGGATGCCCCATTTTTCAGAATCAATGAGAGATATTTTCCTTACTTGCCTCCCCAAGGCTATAATATGTTTAATAGTTTAAAAGAGTGGGTTGCCCATGATCCAATTTATTGATACCACCAAACGCTATGAGAATTGTGTTGCCCTCCAAAACGTTAATTTTGAAATTAATATGGGTGAATTTGTATTCTTTGTTGGTCCATCGGGCGCAGGTAAGTCCACCATTATGAAGCTTCTTTATCGTGAGGAAAAAGCCTCTTCGGGTAAAGTTTTGGTTGGACGTATTGATGTTGCAAAGCTCTCATCGGGAGAAGTTCCGAAACTCCGCCGACGCATGGGAATTGTCTTCCAGGATTTTAAATTATTACCGAGTCAATCTGCATTTGACAATGTGGCTTACGTTCTGCGAGCCTTGGGGGTGAGTCCCACTGAAATTCGAAAACGGGTTTTAGGGGCATTAAAAGTGGTAGGCCTGATTGATAAAGTAGACGCCTCCCCTGAAGAGCTTTCTGGTGGTGAGCAGCAGCGTGTTGGGATTGCAAGAGCTATTGTGAATGGCCCAGCCATTGTGATTGCAGATGAGCCCACGGGTAACCTAGACCCTGAAAGCTCCATGGAAATTATGAACCTTTTAGAGCAGATTAATCGGCGTGGAACGACGATTTTGGTGTCCACGCATAATCATCAAATTGTGAATCATATGCGGAAACGGGTGATTGCCCTTCGGAATGGGGAACTTATTAGTGATGTCGAAGACGGAGCCTATATTTAATGACTGATATCGTCGGCTCACTCACAACGGAATTTCGGATTACCGGGCGCATTTTTAGAGAAATGCTGATGGGGCTTAAACGCACAGGGTGGATGAATGTCATTATTGTAATTACCATGGCTTCTATTCTCAGCATTTTTGGGGTTTTGATGGCTATTGTGATTCAAATGGATGTTCTTGTCCACACCATTGGCTCAGAACTTGAGATCTCGGCCTATCTAAAGGACAACACCACTGTTTCAACGGTGAAAGACAAGCTGTTAACGCTGCCCCATGTCAAAAAAATCACCATTATCTCTAAGGAAAAAGCTTGGTCAGATATGCAAAAGGATTATCCACTCCCAGACATTAACAATCCGTTACCCAATACCATACATGTGCAAATGGTTAACGAAAAGTATATTCCTGAAACCGTTGATAAATTAAAGGTATTCCCTGAAGTAGACGAGGTTCAATACGCGAAAAAAGTATTGGATAAAGTAAGAAGTATTACCAAAGGTGCTTCTTTGGTGGGGATTATTGTATCCTTTTTCCTCGGCATACTCACCCTGTTTATTATCAGTAACACTATTCACCTCTTAATCCAGGGAAAAAGCCGGGAAATTGAAATTTTACGGATGATGGGCGTCGGAAACTGGTACATCCGCTTACCCTTTTTGATACAAGGTGCAGTTTATGGCCTTGCCGGTGCTTTAATTTCTTATCTCCCCCTTTCTATTGCCTATTTTTATATCAGCCAATTCTTTAATTACCTGGGGTTTGCCTCAAACGACATGATTACCAGTTATGTGCTCTTTATTTTAATCCTCATGGGGATGCTGGTGGGGTCTGGTGGAGCGGCTGTTGCAATTCGTAAATATCTTGAAGTATAAAAATTAGCCAGCATTGACGTAAAGGCGTATCGAATTTCGGGCAAAATCACGTTAAAATGAAGGTGAGCCCCTTTAGCCTTGAGTAACATGGAGCACAGTGTTATTACGATGCCATTGGCATTAACTGAAAACGCCAAAATCGTGTTGCAGAAACGATACCTGCTACGAAATCCCCAAGGCGAAATTGCGGAGACCCCTGAAGAACTTTTCCAAAGAGTCTCCAAAACCATTGCCGCTGGCGACTTAAAATTCGGAAAGACTTCAAAAGAGGTGGAAGCCCTGGCTCAAGATTTTTATCAGTTGATGACCTCCTTGGAATTTATGCCCAACAGCCCCACCTTGATGAATGCAGGCAAGCCCGAAGGACAACTTTCCGCCTGTTTTGTCTTGCCGGTCCCGGATTCACTGCAAGGCATCTTTGAAACTTTGAAAGATGCAGCTTTAATCCATCAAAGTGGTGGAGGAACTGGTTTCTCATTTTCCCGATTGCGCCCCAAAGGAGACTTTTTAAGCTACACATCAGGGGTTACCTCTGGGCCACTCTCTTTTATGGATGTGTATAATGCTGCAACTGAAGCTATTAAACAAGGGGGGACACGTCGAGGGGCAAACATGGGGATTTTAAGAGTCGATCACCCGGATATTGAAGCCTTTATCCATGCCAAAAATGATCTGAACCGCCTCACCAACTTTAATATTTCGGTTGCCGTCACCAATGCCTTTATGCAGGCCGTTGAGGCAGACCAACCCTTTGATTTAATTCATCCCAAAACCAAAGCCATTGCCAAAACCGTTTCAGCTCGACACCTCATGCAACAAATTGTAGATTCTGCCTGGCGAACCGGTGAACCTGGTGTTGTCTTTATCGATAAAATCAATGCGGAGAATGTCACCCCTGGCATCGGAGAGATTGAAGCCACCAACCCCTGTGGAGAAGTCCCCTTGCTTCCCTACGAGGCCTGCAATTTAGGGTCTATTAATTTAAGCAAAATGCTTAAACAGTCCTCCACTGGGTCTTTTGAAATTGACTGGGAACACTTCCAGCGAACCATCTCCAAAGGGATACATTTTTTAGAAAATGTCATTGTCCAAAACACGTTTCCCCTCCCCCAAATTCAAACCATGGTGGAAGGTAACCGAAAAATTGGGATGGGACTAATGGGTTGGGCCGATTCTTTGCTACTGATGAAGATTCCGTATGACTCAGAAGAGGCTCTTGCTTTGGCCGAAAATGTGATGGCATTTATGAGCTACCACTCCAAATTAAAATCCGTTGCGTTGGCCAAAGAACGAGGCAGTTTTGCTTACTTTGATAAAAGCGTTTATGTTAACGGAAAGTGTTTTCGTCAAAAGTATGCAACCCAATCACAGCAGATTATTTCAGCCGCAGAGTGGGAGGCGCTGGACAAAGAGATCCAAACCCATGGGCTTCGACATGCGACCACCCTGTGCCTGGCCCCCACCGGAACCATCAGCATTATCGCCGGTGCCTCCGGTGGCATTGAACCCTTGTACGCCTTGGTTTTTATGCGTAACGTAATGGAAAACACCAAGCTCCTCGAAGTAAACCCCATTTTTAAAGAAGCATTAGTAGAGAAAGGCCTCTATTCCGAAGAACGCATGAAGAACATGCTCGCTACAGGGAGCATTCAAGGCCTAGCTGAAATGCCAGAAACACTCCAAAATATCTTCAAGACCGCTCGGGATATTTCTCCCTCTTGGCATGTGCGGATGCAAGCCGTTTTTCAAAAATACTGTGATAATGCGGTGAGTAAAACCATTAATTTCCCAGAAACAGCCACACCTGATGACATCGCAGAAACCTATCAAGCCGCCTACCATCTAGGACTTAAGGGAATCACCGTCTATCGAGACAATAGCCGAAAACAACAGCCCATGAGTCTTGAAAAATCATCTGAAATAATTGATGGGCAACGTTGTCCAGAATGTAAAAAAACACTCCAGCTCATTGAAGGCTGCTTTCAATGCCCCGATTGTCAATATGCCTATTGTGGCTAGTAAATAACTTCATGAAAACGTTGTGAATCCAAGACTTGCGCCGGTTGCTCAAGATGGTTTCGCTGAATATATTCTTGAAGAATCTTAACGCTGGCTTGGCTCGCAGGATGACTTTGTAAAAAAGCAATATTTACCCCTTGGGATGCCAAGGCATTGAATTTGTCTAACACTTGAACCATCCCTTTAGGATTGTATCCAGCCGAAGCCATCATCTGCACCCCCAGTAAATTGGCTTCTTGCTCCTCATCGGCATTAAATTGTTGCCCTAGCAACAGGTCTCCCAAATGAGTTAACGCCGAACTCAACGTGGTATCGCCCCCGTTTTTAAAGAGCACAACATTTAAATCGGTAGCATCTTCCACCATCATCTGATGAATCGCATCATGATCAATCACATGGGCTGTTTCATGGACCAATACAGCGGCCAGTTGAGACTCATTTTCCAACATATTTAACAGCCCGGTGGTGATGTAAATAAATCCTCCTGGCCCTGAAAAAGCTTCAGCCGTATGCGTATTGGCTAAAACTGTGTACGTAAAGGGATACTGTTGAGGCGACTGAGCTGCAATTTTTTTTCCAACCTCACTCACATAGTCCTGCAAGGCCTCTACAGATGAAGCCGGCGTGCGTTGCCTGACAAATGCATCCAATTGAGCCCCCACAGAAATGGTTTGTTGCTCCGTGAATGGAAAAGCAACATTCTGTGAAAACTGGTTTGGGTATGCCTTGGCCGATAGGCACGTAAGCCACAAGGCAAACACCACCCCAACACCAACCCAATAGCTTAATTTCGGCATCAAGCCCCTTGGGGGCTTTATTTCCATGTCTCTATCCTAAAATGCAAAACGATTTCCACCTCAGTCTGCTTCTTTCGTCGCCCAGTATTTGATTATAAGAGAAAATCCTGGTTTTGTGGCAACCTATGATAGAATAAAGGCAATAGAAAAAGCGTTTTGGGTCAAGGTTTTCCACGCAATGAATACGGACGTTGAAATTACAGACCGTAATGTGGACGGGTGTGTTGTTCTCGACATCAAGGCTGAAAATTTTACATATCCCCAAACAGTGGTCCTTAAAAGCCACGTCAGCCGCCTTATCGATGTAGGAAACCATTATTTTGTCCTCAATGCCACTGCCATTAAGCTAATTGATAGCTACGGCCTTGCCACCATTATTTCCGTTTTCAAAATGATCAAAGAAGCCGAGGGAGCCCTTGCCTTATACGGATTAAATGAGATGTTCACCCACTTGGTGAAAGTGACACACCTCAATAATGTTCTTGAAATCTGGTCATCAGAAGCCCAAGCAACCTATTATTTATCCACCATTGCCAAAACAACGCCCAGGGCCTGAAAAAATCTTTTCTGTCACGAAATTTTACTAAACCCTTATTTTTGAATTATTTTCTGTCTATAATGCAGGTAAATAGATTTGAAATAATTCGAATCGGATCACACGATTATGATTTCTTCCCCCCCGCTGAATCGTTCAGACAATTCAAATTTAACGGATAAGTTAACTCGGATCCCGCTTTTTAAAGACCTGAAGTTAGAAGCTCGGCAAAATATCCAAAATCTGTTTTACGAAACCACCTATAGCAAGGAAACGGTTATCTTTTACGAACAGGATCAGCCGTCTAAGACAGGGTCTCGCATTTATTTTGTGATTGATGGGTGTGTCAAGCTTGTAAAATACTCCACTGATGGTGAAAGCACGATTGTGCGATTGGTTTCAACCGGTGAATTTTTTGGCGTTACTGGGGCCATCACCAATCAGCCCCACCCTTTCTCCGCCGAAACCCTCTCAGACACCACCGTTCTTTACCTCGATAAAGATAATTTTCGAAAATTGGTGGCACAATACCCCGAGGTTGCAATTAATATGATTTGCGCCATGGGAGAGGTGTTGTGGTTTAATTACGCCACCCATAACCAGGTGGTGAAGAAAAGCGAAGCCCGAGTCGCTAAAATTCTGTTGTATCACTTACGTCGAGATGGCTACGATAAGCTTTCAGAAGGTATTCAGCTGAGAATCAATCTCCCCCATGACTATATTGCCAGTATGACGGGGATTGCCTATGAAGAATCTGTACGAATTATTAGCCGTTTGAAGAAACAACATCAATGCATTAAGTATCTGCGAGGCGGCAAAATCATTGTGACCAATCTGGATGAGCTCAAACAAGTAGCTCAGGATAATGAATCCTTTGTTTATTAACAAAATTGTTTTTAGGACTCAAATGGCAAGTTCCTGTTAGTCGCCAAGGTTCTTGCCCAGAGGCCGTTCCCTCCTCTGGACAGGGAACAAGTTCCCCCTTATCGAAGGGGTGAAACCCCTTTCGGGAAAAACCAAGATTTCCCATTCCATCCGATAAACTCTATTCAATGGCTTTTCCCCTATCCCCATGTCTATCATAGGGCCGGTGCAGGGCAGTTGGGGACCCCACGAACGATATTAAGTGGGGCAAAGTGTCAGGCCCTGCTCAACCAATTTGGTCGAAGCAAATAACTCGCCATTCGGGTTTCTGAATCCCCATAAAAATTTACATGACATGACAGGGTGCTTTCTTCTATCCTATGACTTGGTTCATTCCGTACCCGTTAGAGAGAGAGGCTATCAAGATGAGAATTTCAACTATTAATCATGTGTCTAAACCTATTTCCAGGTCGGTTCGGTTTGGCGACGAGCCTATCCAAAACGATCCAGAATTGGAAAAATGTCAGCAAGGTACCGAAAAAGCGGCCTCACTCTTGATGCAACGGATTACCTCTGCTAGCAATTATGGGGCTATTTCCCCCTTATTGAGTAAGCCCAACGTTCTTAAGTCAATCAAAGTCGTCACCTTCCTTGTTCCCAACAAAAAGATGCCCGATGTATACCAGTTTTTAAGAGGTATTGAAGGGATTAAAAAAGAGAAGGAACCCCAAGATCCCACAAAGGGTGTTTTTGTCTTCCAATTCCTCTCCGATCCTAAAAATGAAGAATCGGCCATTCAGGTATGGGTTGATGATGGCACCCCTAAGTTTAGAGCAGCCAGCGATGGTAACGCCGTCCTTATTATCGGTAAAGCAGTATTAGACAGCCCACCCGTCCGTTTTATCATGGGGGCTGGTCATTCCTTGCTCAATCGACTTAAAGCGACTGTAAAAAAGCTTTTTCTCAAGTCTTAATTTTACAAAACGAAGAAAAATAACAAAGGTTTTTACGATTTCCAAACGTTCTCCGCAAGGTTTGAAAAATCAGGAAAGCGCTGAAAATTCTTTTTAAACAGGCTTACCAGTTGAGTTGCCCGAATATCATACAGCGATTTATCGGGCCAGGAGGCTCGTGGGTTGAGAACTTTATCGGAAATCCCTGGGCAACTGGCTGGCACCTGAACATGAAAAATGGGATGGGTCCAAAAAGGTTGCTTTTCGATATCCCCATGCATCACGGCTTTTAACATGGCTCGGGTTTCGGCTAGGCCAATCCGTTTTCCGGTGCCGAAAGGCCCACCTTGCCAACCCGTATTGATTAAATAATAGTTCGCCGGATGATCTTTCAAGCGTTTTTCAAATAATTTGGCATACACAGACGCTTCACGCAGCATAAAAGGGGCACCAAAACTGTGGGAAAAAACGGGTTTAGGGCTTAAAACACCTCTTTCTGTGCCACCCAGCTTGCTGGTATACCCATTCATAAAGTGATATAAGGCTTGTTCCTGGGTTAACTTGGAAATCGGAGGTAAAACCCCAGAAGCATCAGAAGTTAACAAGACGATTGTATCCGGATGCCCTGTTTTTTCAGACGACTTCGCTGTAGGCAAAAAATGGAGGGGATAAACCACCCGGGTATTGGGCGAGAGCGTCGCATCGTTAAAATCAAAAGACTGCGTCTTCTCTTGGAGAACCACATTTTCTGCCAAAGCGGTTGGTTTTAAGGCCTGCCAAACTTCAGGCTCTGTGTTGGATGAAAGATGAAGCGCTGAAGCATAGCACCCACCCTCAAAATTGGAAAGCCCATGCTCTGTCCAAGCAATTTCATCATCACCAATCAATTGCTGATCCGCTGTAGTGGCCAATGTTGTTTTCCCAGTTCCAGAAAGACCAATTAATAAAGAGACTTTGCCATCTTTTCCTTCTGTAGCTGCGGCATGGAGGGGCAATATGTTTTGATCAGGTAAATGATGGTTCATCACGGAAAAAACGGACTTTTTCAACTCGCCTGAATAATGGGTCCCTGCAATGAGAACGATTCCCTTTTCCAGATTCAGTAAAATCCCCACTTCAGAATTAACACCATCGGTTTTGGGATCCAGCTTTAAACCGGGTGCCGAAATGACGGTTAATTGAGGCACAAATTGCTTTAATTCTTGCTTGGATGGGCGAATAAACATTTGATGCACAAAAAGGTTTTGAGACGCTAGCTCATTGTAAAACCGAACCGGTGTCTTCACCTGGGGATCAGCACCAGCATACCCATCGAAAACAAAAACAGGCTTGTTCTTTAGATACGTTTTCACCTTTTCAAAAATCTTGTCAAAAGCTTCAGAGGAGATGGCTAGGTTATTTTTCCAATCAACGGTGGCATGAACCTTGGCAGAATCCACAATAAACCGGTCATTGGGAGAACGCCCTGTATATTGACCCGTTTTAATGGTCAGAATTCCATTATTCGACAAGGCCCCTTCTTGCCTTTTCAACGCATGACGAATTAAAGCAGAAGGACTTTTCTGGTAATACACTAGAGAGGAATGATCCAAACCAACCGCACCCAGTAAAGCCTTGTATTGACTTTGAAAAACATCTTTTTTAGACGAAGCTGCAAATAATGGGCCTCTCTGAGAGCGATTTTTTCCCACTAAAAGTGGATTGAAAGCTGTAACAGATTTTCCAACAGAAAGATTGAACATTGATTCTCACATCCCCATGCATTTTCTGGGTTCATCTTACCATACACAAACACAATTCCATCCCTACCCTAGTGTTTCTAATGGCACAAATGCTTCTCCCCCAAAGAACCGATATCCTATTGCATGAGCGATTGAACCAAGATAAACACGGGTACAATAAAAGAAGTTGCTAGATAGAATTGATCAATTTTAGATGGCTTTTCGCTACCGCATACTCCTGTTTCATGAAAATCAGGTTTGGGTCAACAGTGTTATCAAACTGCTGGATGTCCCTATTTTTCATCTGATCGTCACCGACTCCAACAAGGTGATGCAGGAGCATTTGGACGCCGAAAACATTGATATTATTATCGCCAGCATCAATGCCAAACATTTTTCAATTGTGTACGATGGCAACGATTCGCTGAGCTTTAAGCAAATTGAACTCTGGAAAAGCATTGAAGAGCAGAAACGGCATTATCAAATTATTTTGTTATGCTCAAGGCGAGACTTAGAGACGGCTTCAGAACTGGTTCATGATGGAAAAATTGCAGATTACCTCATTGTAAGCCCTTTTTTAGACCGAAATAGACTTATTATTTCAATTATGAAGACTCTAGAAGCGACGCTTTTAAGAGAAATTGTGATGAAAAATGCCATTCAAACTGAGAAACTCCCCAAGCACCTTTTGGAAAGCATCGAAACCCTCCAAATGCTGAGAAGCGCCTCTGAATTTCTGTCCGATTTTCCGCATCAGGTGGTTGAAGATGACACCATGACATTGGCTTCCCAGGAAAACGACTCAACTCCAGGTGAGAGACTATCCACAACAGACAACAATGAAAGCACATCCCCTTCAGAGATCTCAATGAGCACTGACCACTTTTTCCCCAATCAAAAACATTCCGGCAATCATTCAACAGAAGCTGATAACGCCCCCTTAAAAGCAAAATTTAAGCCTCTTGAATACACACTGGATGAAAGCAATATTGTGGTTCCTTCGGTGGATCACACCATTCAAACAGCATGGGTTCAAAAGCCTGAGAAAAACACTGAAAAAGTCCCGCTAAATGGCCATAAAAAGCCTTCTCAAAAGGCTCCTGTAAATACATGGACTCGCATTACAAAGAGTGATTACGATGTTTTGTTGATTGACGCCAACCCAACCAATATCAATAAAATTAAAATGGTCTTGGCCCAAGAAGATTATTCTGTATTGGATGTCCATACAGCCCATGATGCGCTTGCTGTTTTGAATAAAGAAATATTTACCTTACTCATTTTAAATTTTGAACTGCCGGATCAAAGTGGCCTCTACTTTTTACGCCGACTCCGTTCTAAAGGCCCCCAAAGCAATATCCCGGCAATTATGCTGGCCGATCAGGCAAAAGAAGAATTTGTGATTAAAAGTATCAACGTGGGAGCCGATTATTTCATCGCTAGCAGCTTTAAGCCAGATCAACTCCTTAAATATGTGAACAACCTGATTCGGTGACATCCCCATCCCCATTTTACCCTTGTCATCAAGCAAACCCCCTCTATAAAAACCGCTGTAAATATACTTTACAATGTGCAATATGAACGTCCCCTCAACACTTCATTTTCGTGAATATCCCTTAAAAACCATTTAAGTTTTTCGAGAGTTAAGTCGATTCAAAAAGTAAATCCATCAACGGGACATCGTTTATCAAGACCCCCTCTTTTAGAATAAAGGTGAGCTTTTTGAGGGAAAGGACAACTGGGAATGGCCTATATTCTAAACCACAATACAATTCAAACTGAGGATCTTGTGGGAGGGAAAGCAAAAGCCTTGGCCAAGCTCTCTCAATACAATTTGCCAATCCCTGAATGGCTGGTTATAACCCCAAATGCCTTTTACGATAGCCTAGGCCCTGATCAAAAAGGAGCCCTCAGTCACGTGCAATCCCATACGGACGCACTTGACGTTTTCAAGAATCTCACGCTTTCCACAGAGGTTAAATTAGCACTGGAAAATGCGATTACCACTATTTGTCCCAAGGGAGAACTGCTTGCTGTACGTTCCTCAGCATTGGAAGAGGATTCACAAGCCTATTCCTTTGCCGGACAACTTCAAAGCTTCCTTTTTGTTTCCCCTCAAGATGCTATTGAAAGAGTTTGTGATGTCTGGCGCTCTGCCTTTTCGCAACAAGTTTTAAACTACCGTAAAATTCAGAATTTACCCCTCATTCCCCAGGCACCTGCTGTGATTCTTCAAAGGATGATCCAATCTGAAACCTCTGGCGTTGCTTTTACAATAGATCCGGTAACAGGAAATACGGAAGTCAGCGTTATTTCTGCTGTATATGGCCTAGGAACATCACTAGTAAACGGACAAAGTAATGCAGATGTGTTTTATATCAATCCTCACGGGAAAATAACCAAAACACATCTTGCTCATAAAGAAACAGCTGATGTTTACAATCCAGAGCAACCGAACCGGATTGGTAAAATGTCTGTCCCAGAGACTCATCGAAAAATCAGTTGCCTCCAAGACTTTGAAATTCAAGCCATCCTGAAATTAAGTCACTCAACAACCCAAATCTTCGGATACCCTCAAGACGTTGAATGGTGTATTGCCAACCGCCAATTATATCTACTACAATCAAGGCCCGTCACAACCCTAGGTAGCCACAAACCAGGCATATCCCGTATATGGAATAATGTTGAACTTGAAGAATATTGGAGTGACGTTACCACACCACTCACCTATTCTGTGGTTTGCCGATTTTATGAGCTTTTATACAAGCAATTTTGCATGTTGATGCGGATCCACCCCCAAAAATTGGTTGAACAGAATGATACCTTTCGCCAACTCGTTGGTTTAATACAAGGCCGGATCTATTTTAATGTATCCAACTTTCAACACATCTGGTCTTTTGTACCTTACTTTACCGAATTTCAAAATATCATTGAGTCCTTGTTTCATAAAACGTTAACAGATGAAGGAGAAGAGGCCCCAAGTTCATCTCCTGTTCACTGGAAGCAGCAACTAACCGAAAATGTATTTCTTCTCAAAAGTATCGGCCTTCAGCTTTACCATTATCTTTTGCTTCCCAATGCCATTAAAAATCTCCAGAGCGACAGCGAAAAAATATTTTCTGATCTGGAACATCTTGAACTCCATAGATTATCGCCTGATAAACTTGCGGTTTTGTACCATCAGCTTGAAAAAACATTATTTCCTCACTGGGCGATTTGCCACCTAAATAACATTGATGCTTATTTTTTCCAAATGCTCTTCTCAAAGGCCCTCAATGCATGGTGTGGTGAGGAAGCTGAAACCCTCCAAAATGAACTTCTCTGCGGAAATGACAGCAAGCCTGATGGTGATTTGATTCAAAACCTGGAAACATTGGCTGCAACATTAACCAAAACACCGGATATGATTCCTATTTTTTGTGAGCGTTCCTTGAATGAGATTCAATCCGTCATCGAAGAACTTCCAGAATTTAAAACCGCTTACGACACCTTTTTAGCAAAATTCGGAAATCACAGTTTCGGAGATTTAAAACTTGAAAATCCAATGCTCCTTGAAAACCCTCTCCCACTGTTTCAAACCATCGGTAAAATTGCCAATCGCAAAAAAACCATGGAAAATACACATCCCCCAGCAACCATCCGAATAAATGCTGAAAAAGTCCTTCAAGAAACCTTGGCGTCTCACAAATTTAAATATATTATTTTACGCTGGATTCTTAAAAACACACGCGCCAGATACCAGGCTCGGCAAAATATTCATTTCAGGTTGTGCAGTCTTTACGGCTGGCTTCGCCAGATTTTAATCACCATTGGATTCCAATTTCAAAAATCGCATCTTTTATCCGATGCCAAAGACATTTTTTATCTTTCCATCGAAGAAATCCTTGGGTATATCGAAGGAACAGCCACCACAACATCTCTTAGTCACCTTGTGGCCCTTCGAAAAGAAGAATTTAAAAAATATACCGAGGCCCCTGCACCCCCCAACGAATTTGAAACCATTGGCACTGTTTACCAAAGTGCCCTACAAACAACCGTATCGCAAGATAATGGCCCTCCTGATAATAAGATTCAGGGAACAGGCTGCTCTCCGGGTATTGTAAGAGGAAAAATTCGATTTATTCATAATCATTCGTCTCAAATTAATTTTAGTACCGGTGAAATTTTGGTTGCAGAACACTGCGATCCCGGCATGATCATGCTCTATCCCGCTGTGTCAGGATTACTATTTGAACGTGGCAGCATGTTATCCCATGCCGCCATCATTTCCAGAGAGTTAGGCATTCCAACCATTGTGTCCATTCCTGGGATTACCCATTGGCTACAAGAAGGCGATTGGATTGAGATGGACGGCACAACAGGATGGATTAAAAAACTAACTTTTTAACAATAACAACTCGAATTACGAGTTAGTCATATTAGCGGAAATTATTACCCAGAGGCCGTTCCTTCTGGTCCATCCCTGGTGTGCATCTGAAAAGAGGGTCGGGGCGGGGCAGGATACAGGCCCCGCACCTAAGCGTTTAAACAGGGTGGAATTTAACTTTCGAAAATGGGGGAAAATCCATTGAATAAGATTTATCAGATGAAATAGGACCTCGTTCTCCAGGATACAGGAGCCCTGTGCAACCAAGTTGGTCCAAGCAAATAACTTGCCATTCGAGTTAACAGAGATCCTTATTTTATTTGTTGTCCAATCTGTTCTAGTCCGTTTAACGTTTCTGCAAATGTAAAATTTTCAAAAACCGATTGCTTGAGAAAATTATCAATGGTGTCTTTCATATTAATGGCCTGATCAATTTTAAAATTCGTCCCCCGAACATAAGCCCCAATGCTGATAATATCCTCTGATTTTTTATAGGTTGCCATTAAATCTCTAACTTTACTGGCAATTTGCTGGTGCTCTTTAGAGGCAATGGTAAACATTAAACGACTAATCGACCCCAAAATATCCACCGCTGGGAAATGGTTTTGATATGCAAGCTCTCTGGATAAAATAATGTGTCCATCAAGCAACCCGCGAACCGTATCAGAAACTGGCTCATTAAAGTCGTCCCCTTCTACCAAAACCGTATATAAACCCGTAATGGAGCCCACACCACTAGTCCCTGTCCGTTCCAAAAGCTTGGGCATAAAGGCAAAAACACTGGGTGTGTAGCCTCTACTCGTCGGAGGCTCCCCAACGGATAGGCCAATTTCTCTTAAGGCCATTGCAACACGGGTTAAAGAATCCAACATTAAAATGACATCTTTTCCCTGAGAGCGAAAATACTCAGCAATGGTTGTTGCCACCAATGCTGCTTTGATTTTCATTAAGGCTGGCTGCTCAGACGTGGAAACAACCACCACTGACCGTTTTAAGCCTTCTGGACCCAATGCCTGCTCAATAAATTCACGAACCTCACGTCCCCGTTCACCAACCAGGGCAATTACCGTTAAATCCGCTTCTGTATTTCGGGTAATCATACCTAAAAGTGTACTTTTCCCAACCCCGGACCCCGAAAAGATCCCCATCCTTTGGCCTTTACCCACGGTTGTAAAACCATCTAAACTACGAACCCCCAAGGTTAAAGGCTCAGTAATTAGCTTTCTATCCAATGGGGCTGGTGCATCTGTGACAATCGGCATAATATTTTCACAGACTATCTCACCATGATTATCAATTGGGCACCCCAAACCATCAATCACACGTCCTAATAGGTTTTCACCGACAGGAATTTTAAATGCCTGGCCGGTGTTCACAATTTTATTGCCAGGAGCCAAAGAATTCATTTCGCCAAAGGGCATTAATAAAAGCTTTTCCCCTTTAAAACCAACCACTTCGGCGGGTAAGGGCAAAGCCCCAGGTTCATCTGAATAAACATAACAAAGATCTCCAATTTTCGCTCGCGGTCCCTTGGACTCAATGACCAAACCAATCACCTCATCCACCCATCCAACCTCTTGATAAGGAAACTCACGGGCAAGGGAAGCCTTTAATTGGGAGGCATCCCTAATCATTCGGGGGCATCCATTTTTTCAGTGTCTTCAGAAAGCCCTTGAGGTGGCTCACTGATTTCGCCCTCCCCGTCATCCTCATTTTGCTCAAGCTCATTCTCAGGGGATGCTTCAATCAAATCATGCTCTTGGGTCTCGAATTCAGAGGTGATCTCAATCGCGTTATTTTCAATATCCTGTGGTTCTAGAACACTATCCTCAAAGCTTTCTGTTTCTGCTTTATTTTCAACAGACTCAGCCTCATGAATCTCCATTTCAGATGATCTTTCTGGAAGATTGGTTTCAGAGATCTCAGATGCCTGAATCGTTTCAAGTGCAGCCGTTTCTTGATCTATCTGAAATTGGTCTTCAGCCGATTTTTCTTCTCCTGCAATCACATCCAGGGTTTCTTGTAATTCCGCTGACGTCTCTAAATACGGCTGAATGGACGCCATTAAAATCTTGATCTGATTTTCAGGCGAGATATCAAAAGAGCAATCTGCTGTCTCCAAATACATTTCATCCGGCGCACAATTGGTATCCGGATGAAACTGTAAATGTTTGCTGGTTGTCAAAGCCTCTAGTACCTGGGGAGCGGTTTCTTTAAGGCTTTGATAAACTTCTGGATTTAAAAGAATTTTGGCCGTCCCTGTTATTTGAATCCTTTCGGCAGCGTTTTCAAGCAAACCTGCAATCTGTTCAGGTTGTGTTTTGAGCTCATGGAGCAACACGAGCTTTAAAACATACTGAAAAAGTTCAATCAACTGAGATTGATTTTTATGAATAAGAAGCTGCTTGGCTTCAAACACTTTTTCTAAAATTAAGTCGGCCAAATTAATTTGTTCGGCCATACTCGTGGCAATTTCTTCCCGTCCATCGGTTATCCCGGCCTCATATCCTTCTTCATATCCTTGCTTTAAAATAGCATCCCGTTGCTGATTCCCCTCTTCTTCAATGATTTGTGCCGCCTTTTCTGTGGCAGCCGCAATAATTTGTTGTGCCTGTTCTTGGGCTGAAGCAATAGTTTTGTGCGATTCGGACTCTGCATGGGCCATGGTTTGCTTTACAATGGCCTCTACTTGTAGCATCCTTTCATTGGCAACCCGATAATCATTGTTAAGAACAACAGTGTTACCGAGATCAACCTGTTTAAACGTATTCTTGTGGCGTGTCGTGTGTTGATTATTCAATATAATCTTCCTCTTCGGATCCACGGGCAATAACAATCTCACCAGCGGCTTCTAATGCTCTAATAATCCCCACAATATAGGTTTGTTTTTCTTGAACATCTCGAGCCCGTACAGCCCCCATATATTCCATATCCTCTTGCAACATACCAGATGCACGCTCAGACATATTTCGAAAGATTTTTTCTTTCACTTCTTCGGCACCACCCTTAAGTGCCAAGGCCAAATCTTTGGTCTCCACTTCTCGAAGAACACGCTGAATGGCTCGATCTTCGAGTTGAACAATGTCTTCAAACACAAACATGAGTTCTCGAACCTTGATGGCGGTATCCGGATCCCGCATCTCCATCTCATCTAAAATAAGTTTTTCTGTTGAGCGGTCACTACGGTTTAAAATTTCAGCCAAGGCTTCCACGCCACCGGACTTCGTAAAGTCTGCCGTAACCACTGACGAAAATTTATTCTCTAAAATGCGCTCAACTTCCCGTAAAACTTCTGGATTGGTTCTATCCATGGTTGCAATACGGCTCGACACTTCTAACTGCATTTCAGGACTCAGCGCACTGAGAATCGCAGCACTATTGGCTGGTTTTAGATAGGCCAAAACCAAAGCAACCATTTGTGGATTTTCAGTTTGAAATGAAGCGGCCAACTGAGCGGGGTCTGCATTGTTAAAGAAATCAAAGGGATTGGTTTGGAGAGAAACCACCAAACGCTCCAAAATGCTATCCGCACGGTTTGAGCCATAAGCTTTATCTAACAGGGTTCTGGCATATGTAACACCACCACTGGCCAAATAGTCGCTGGCCTGAAACAACGTATAAAATTCTTCCAGAATGGTTACCAATAAATCTTGATCAAGCTTACGGATGGAAGCAATTTCAAGGGCAATATGCTCAACCTCAGTGTCATCCTGAATATTCTTCAGCACTTCTGTTGCCGTTTCGGGTCCCAATGCAATCAATAAAGCTGCAACCTTTTGGGCGTTGGTCATATTTTGTAATGTTAATTGCCCTTTAGCCATATTTCTCTCCAACCGTCACTATATATTTCTCATCGTACACTTTGGTATCGGCACATTTACGTAATTCTATATATCTTTCATATAAGTCACCAAAACCCTTGCAGCCTCCGAGGGATCTTTGGTCACCATGGCATTTAATGATTCTCGCATCATCTCAATTTCAGGATCCAGTTTAACCTCCAGTGCCGGTATTGAGGAAGATGACAACAAGGCCTCTGTTTCTTCTATCAGGGGAGATGTATAGCTTTCTTCCACAACCTCTCCATCCACTGGGCGTTGAATAAGCTTATAGAAGATAAATAAGGCTGCAATGGCAAAGAGGAAAATACCGCCAAGCTGAACCAATGACAGAATCAGTTGTTGCTGATTGGTTTGTTTTAGAATATCCAACGATTGCTTTTGTTGATCTTGCAAAGCAGAAGAAAACTGAAGCCCACTAACCGTTATGCTATCACCACGACTTGGATCTGCGCCACTGGCAGATGCAATGAGTTTCGATAAATCTTGGGTCTGAGTTGGGGTGAGCACTTTATTCACGATAACCGCAATAGACATCCGTTTTACACTTCCAGGCGCATGAACAATGGTTTTCTCTTCTGTTGAAATGTCATAATTAGTGGTTGTTTGTTGGTTGTTGTACTTGGAATCTGCACCGCTCTGACCCGTTTTTGAATTATCAACAGGATAGGTTGGCGTATTGGATGCTGTTCCGGGTTTTCCGCCAGATGATTTTTGATCTTTTGCGTTTGCACTCCCGGCACCGTTATAGGCTTCCAGGTTTTGTTGAACACTTACCGGAATCCCAGTGGGATTTTCCGGCGTTCCACCAGCTGGAATATAGCGCTTAATTTTAGATTCTGTTTGATCAAAATCCATAGTAGCACTGACTTTAACAACGGCATTATTGGGACCAACAACCGCCGTGAGCATATCCAAGATATCTTTGGATTTTTGATTTTCAAAAGTACGCCGAATATTATCTTCGTCGCTCCCACCCCCTGTTGCACCTTCAGCAGAGGTGACTGCATCTGTCAATTCATGCCCCATAGAGTCTGAAATAGCAACATTCTCCGGTGTTAAACCCGGTACAGAATGCGCCACTAAGTTTCGAATCGTTTTCACCTGATCGGTACTTAAGCGAAACCCAGGATCCACAATGAGCATAACTGAAGCAGTAGGGGCTTCCTTCTGGTCAGAGAAGACAGAATTGGGGGGTTGAGCCAAAATGACCCGGGCTTTCCGAATGCCTTGGATCTTCTCCAGTGTTTCAACCACTTCATCACTAATAATTTTTTGATCGTATTTTTGCTCCTGCCAATCCGTCATCCCAAAAGGCAGCGATTTTAGCATTCCAAACCCAACGGTTTTATCACTTTTTACCAAATCATTTTTAAAAACATTTAAACGAGCTTCCTCTTTGCGGCTTCTTGGAACCAAAATGGTGGTGCCACCATTTTGCAATTTAAAGGGAACACCTTCTTGTTTGAGGCTTCCCACAATGGCGGCAGCATCAGCCTCATCCAGATTTGACAACATGACATCATAATCTTGCTGAGAATTATTATAAAAGAAGAAAATAACCATGATTGCGGCAATACATAATGTTCCCAGTACAATCCTTTGGTTAAAGCTAAGGTTGTTCCACACCCCCAGCAATTTTTGCAATTGATCTTTCATCGTGTCAAATCCATCTTGCCATTCACACCATTAAACGCCCATACGGCTTATATCTTGATACGCCTGAACCACTTTACTGCTAATCTTTGAGGCGAGTTCCAAAGAAAGTTGTGCCCGTTCAGCGGCAATCATCACTTGATGCAATTGAATTGGCCCTCCAACAGCATAGGTTTCAGACGCTTTATCTGCCGCTTGTTGAAGGGAATTAACATGGTTCAAGCTCTTTTCCAGAATTTGCCCAAAAGAATGGAGGACTTCCCCAGGGGCTTGGGCAACGGGATCAGCCTTTCCACTTGCATCTGCTTTCCCTTGAAGCTGCTTAAAGGCGATTTCAGTACCAATACTCATTGGATTCACAATCAACTCTCCCTATCTTCTTTAAATCTCAAGTGAGGCCTTGTCCATGGTTTTATCCGCCTGGATTGAGCTAACGTTTGCCTCGTAGGCCCTTGTTGCAGAAATCATATCAATCATCTCAGTTACAGGATTAATGTTTGGATAACTCACATAGCCTTGCGGATTTGCATCAGGGTTAGAGGGGTCGTACACCATTTTTAAGGGGGTCGAATAGTCTTCAGAGACCGAAACAACCTTCACACCCATTCCCGGATCTGTTTGGTTATTATTGATGGTTGCTTTTAAAACCGGGACGCCATTTTCCATCACAACTTGCCGTGGCCCATCGCCATCAACACCCGGCGGTTTCATTGAAAAAGAATTATTAGAGCCCTGCATGCTGTTTTCTAAAAGCGGTGCAAATACCACCGTACGCCGTCTATAAGGGCCCACACTTCCATCTGCTTGGCGCGTGGTATTAATGTTGGCCAAGTTGCTGGCAATAACATCCATACGCAACCGTTGGGATGTCATTGCAGAAGCGCTAATATCAAATGCATCCATCAACTATTAACCTCCCTTAATCACAGAATCCAACAGACTAAAGTTTTTGTTTTCCAACTTGCTCAACGCCAAATAACGTTCGGTATTTTTAGCCAGTTGTGCCATCTCATTCTCAATATCCACACCATTTTGGTCATGTCGATAAAAAAACTGACTCCGCTCAATGGCCGCATGTGAAGCTGCAATTGAAGATGGCAGCGGATTCGTATTAATATCCTTGGGATCATCTGTTTTTAGGGTACCAGGAGGCAAGAACGGAGAATTCTGACCAGGGTTATTGTCCGCTTCAATAGCCTGCTTTAGGTTGTCTTCAAACGAAACCGTAACCGATTGGTATCCGGGTGTTTCAGCATTGGCAATATTACTTGCAATGGCCAAGTTTCTCGCAGAAACACCATCTAAGGCTTTGGCCAATACACGTGAAACCTGAGTATCCGTTAGATCCATTTTTTCCACTCATCCACACGTCGCTCTCACTCTAATAACACTTTAAGCCAGTACCGAGGGACTTACCTCATCTATGCAAAGGAACTTCATTATCTTCCTCACCTATCTAATGGAGATCCAAGCAATCCCAAGCCTAAAAGGCTTTTTCGCTATTTTAAATCTATTTTTATCACACAAACGTCTCAAACAAATGATGGACTTAATAATTCATACGACCAATGGTATCATCCCTTAAATCGCCACTAAAAATCCCACGCTCAGCCAAAAATGGATTTTTTCCCAACAATTTGGGGCGCTGGAAATTAACCCATGGATTATGGTGACTTTCTTCATGGGCGCCATGAGGATGGGGTTTTCCATGCTGACCGGTTAATGAGTCCCAAAAATGTTGCCACATTATCTTGGGTAATGAAATAACATCTACAATAATCGTTTTTACTTGCTGCCAAGCAGTGTGAGGCAAATTTTGGATAAACTGTCCTGTCTGTTTCAAGAAACCTGGATGGGCAAGAGCCCCATCTGACTGCCCTTGATACAGCGCCTCATAAGAATCTTCTCCCACTTCAATGGGATGCGTCATAAATGACGGAACGTACTCATTATGAGAAAGGTGAGTACCCCCACCCCCCGTGGCATGTGAAACAGCATCAACCATCGAAAATCACCTTAACGCGAATCCCCCACGCTTGGCCTCTTATTTATATAAAACCCAAGACAATTTATTTTTTGCCATTTTTTAAGGTTTAAGCACTAAGGCAAGCTTTGAAAGGTTTTGATATAACTTTCAACGGCTTCTGCCTTGGCCTGGCAAAAAAATCGGCAGAATTTTCGGGTTTGCTCTAGATATTCAGTGCCTGTAAAATCACTTCGTGCACTGATGAGCTTTAGGCTTACCTGATACACATCTTTATGTGGAAGCCCTTCATTGGTAAAAGCACCATAGAGGCCATGAATCGAATCGGCCACAACGGCATTGGGAATTTTTCGTCGGTCCAATGTTTTTTGTCGTTTTATAACATCATCAAAGGACTTACAGTCATATCGTTTCCCAAATCGGGGTAAATGAAAACCAACACTCCGCAACATTTAAAAACCTTTTTTAACTTCTGAAAAGATAAAACCAATCACCATGGATAAAAAAAAACAAGTCCCACCTCCAAATTGCCATGGATTATTTTATTTGGCAGACGCTTTTGTTTTCTTCTTCTTTTTATCTTTTTTAGCGGATTGATTTTGAATCTCTTTGGCCAAGGTTTTCACCAATTCTTTTTGTTTTTTGTCTTTAAACTTTGGCTTGAAAGGCTTACTGCCATTGTCCTTCTTAAAGAGAAATCCATCTGCCCCATAAAACTGGCCAACATCGCCAATCATAAAGGTGGCAAAAATTACTAAAAGGATGATACTCAAGCTTTGATGGAAAACATCAAGATGGCCCGATGCCAAAAACAAGTTTAATGCATAAATAGCACCAAGCAGGGATGATAGTCGCCCCAAAAAGCCAATGATTAAAGCTGCCCCCACCAAAACTGTCCCGATAGAGAGAATAATTCCCAGTTGTTCTACATGGGGTGCGGCAATATTATGCAAACACCATCGATAAATCGGAAAGGGGTTGGATTGTGCATAATAATCCAATGTCCCTGAAAGTCGTTCGACAAAACTGTGATCAAGATTTGGCAACCCAAGCCAAACCAACCAAAGCCCCATCATCACCCTTAAAAATGCAAAAGATCGACCAGCCACTCTCTCTTCCATGCCACGCCTCACTTCACGTAAAAGCTGTACAATGTGTGTTTAGAAGCTTACCATTATCTGTGAGAAATAGGAAGACAACCCGATGTCGAATCACCATTTTTTAGTCATGCCCCTAGATGCCCGGCCTGTCTGCTATGATCAAATATTGGATCTGGCTCAGATTGGCAAATTAAGCGTTGATCTTCCGCCACAAAACATATTAGGAATCCTCAAGCAACCTGCCCCTATTGAAATGCTCTGGAACTGGTGGTCTGAAAAATTATCGCAACATCCCAATATCCCCATTATTTTCTCATTAGATACCATGACTTACGGCGGGCTCATTGCCAGCCGCGTGAATGAAGACCCTATTGATATCTTAGAAGCAAGGTTTAAAACTTTTCTGGGAGAACTCAAAAATACGCATCGTCCCCGCTATGCTTTTTCATCCATTTTAAGAATCCCCGATTATAATAATGCCGAAGAAGAACCAAGCTATTGGGCCGAATATGGCGCAATGCTTTATCAATTTAGTGTAGAAACCCATCAACAAGGCACCATGCCTGACCATATGTTTAATAAGATTCCCGGTGATGTGATTAAGGATTTTCTCATCCGACGTCAAAAGAATTTTCAAGCAAACCAACTCTTTTTAGACTTGGCGGCCGATAAAACATTGGATTTTCTGGTGATTTGCCAAGATGACACGGGACAATACGGTTTAACTGTTAAAGAAGCCGATTACTTTAAAGCGGAAATTCAAAAGCGTAAGCTTCAATCTCGGGTCATTGTCCAAACTGGGGCCGATGAAATTGCGATGGTAATGCTTGCAAAAGCGTTGTGGTCAAAAGAATCAACGGCGTTGAAAGTTTATCCCTGGTTTTTCCCTGACCATGGAAAAAAAGTGATGGCTCGATTTGATGGCATACCCATCGGCAATATTGTTCAACGGCAGATCCAAACCATTGGGGCGACCCACTGTATTTCACCCCAAGAAGCAGATTTGATCCTCATGATCAATTGCCCCTCGGATAAAATGGGAGACCATTGTGCACCAGAACCCATTACACGGGATAAAAGCCATATTAGTGAGATTGTTGATTCCTTACAAACCTGGCTCCCTCAGCAAAACGTGGCCATCGCCGACGTGGTGTCTGCCACTGGTGGCGAGCCCGTTTTGATGAGCGCCTGTATGGAAAGGCAAATCCCCAGCGTGAAGCTGGGT
>JANWIO010000130.1 GCA_025449835.1 Vampirovibrionales bacterium | reverse complement strand
ATAGGCAATCTATGAAGCGCTTTGCAGATCATTACGGCCCATGGCAAGGCTATTGGGCTTTATACCTTCTGGCTGCCTCTCAGCGGTAAGGCTAAGTTAAAGTATCATCAAAGCTTAAGACCTGGTGGAAAATCTATATTATTTTTAGATATTAAATCTAAAAAATTATTGACATAGTATGACGCTTATTATTCAATTTTGAAGGAAAAGCGTTATTAATTTAAGGTGATTGGGTATTATGGATATGATGAAATCGACAGGCTTTGCAGATTTACAATATCGAAGAATTCCATCTTCAAGAATGGCCAACGTTAGCCGCTCCCCAATTTCACCTTTATCAAATGATAGTTTTTTGGCGACGCCAGCTTCTTTAAGTCGCCTCAACACGATTACCCCTTTATTTGGAGCTCAGGGTACAAGTTTTCCTGATTCTCCCATAATGCAAGCTCTTTTTCAGCTTGAAATTGCTGGTTATGAAGTCCGAAAGGCATTATCCGAGCTTTACGAAACCTGGAAGACAAGAAGTGCCATTCATGACTTCAATTTTGGACAATCATTCATTGCTGCATTCGGTGGAAAAACAAAAGCTATGAAACTTAAAGAAAAGCTTCTCGAAGAAGATAAAAAGGAATATGAAAAATATGTAGGAAGAATTAAAGAATTAAGCACCCAATATAATGCACTTCGGGAGAAATTAGGTAAAGTAGCTGATTACATTCTTCAGCTTGCAAGGTTGCAATCTCAATTACAGGGCGAAGGTGGCGCTGATAGTTGGAGTATGGAATCTTACCTGAAATCAAATGGCTATACAAATCAAGGTAACCTTAAGTCATTATTTACAAAATTAGGTGACATTAAATACAAACCTAACCTTCCAAATCCAGAATATTTCTATCCGAAGCAAATATTCACTCATGACCAAGTTAGATTCGGACTTGTTAGTATGGGTACACGATCTGCAGCGCATGCTAGTGAGAGAAATGGGTATAGCGGACCAACTCCACCTCCTGAAGATCCTTTTGATACGTTTTTAAGAAAGTGTCATTTAGATAATTCAATTCTTCCTTTAGATTGGCAACATAGTTTTCCTACACTAAAGTTAAGCTCAAAGCCACCTGTCCTTAAATCAGCCGATGCACTTAAATTGGACGATTATGAATTTATATTACATACAGACGCGATAAAAGATTTCCCGGATGTCATGGAAGCTAGAAATTTCATCTATCAAAAGCTGCTGCAGGTCCCTGGGATGGCTCAAAAAATTCAATCCATGAAATCTCAGTAAGACATTTTGATACCGTTTTGTTCATCTAAATCTGTAAATTAAAACTGGGTCGGTAAAGCCTAATGTTATTTACCGACTCTTATCTTGGGAGACTTGATAAGGCATTGGGCCAATGTTTAAAGGCCTGATCCAGATCAGATGAGTTTAACCCTCTAAAATCACATTACAAATCTTTTAAAACTCTGGAAATTTCAGCGGGATTTGTGTATATTGGCTTTCGCTACAACAGAAATCATCCCTTTACATTTGTTTATATTCTAGCAACTCTGTCTGTTGATAGGGTTTTAGTAATCAAATCCAAAAATACACCGTGATATTTCAATCGAATGGTACTGGGAGTTTATGCTGAGTTCAGCGCAATTTAATGGGACGAAAACGTTTTCGCCTTATCCGTCTGGCTATCGGGCAGCGACGGTTAAGTTGAGCAATCCCAAATTTAGCGGCTTCTCCGATGGGGCAGCCTCAATCTTTGGTCCTGTGACAGAGCAATATATCTTTGGCTTTTTTGCCCAAGATGTTGTTGCGCTCTGGATTCCCCGAATCATCAATGCCTTACGACGTGGCCGTAATGAATACAACCCCAATGAAGATCCCAATCTTCGAAAAGGCCACCCATTACAGCAAAAACTCCATGCGCTTTACATGAATATCAAAGGTTTGAACTACCCTAACTGTCGTGAGGAGACCTTTAGGGAGGTTGAGACCGGTCCTGGTTTAATCATTGTTCAGTCTGCTATTGCTTTTGGTCTTGCAGCAAAATTGGGAACTAAGTGGGCCTTGATGATGGGGCACCATCAACTGAAAGGCTATGCCGAAGCGTTAAAGCAGACGATCAATAACCTACCTGAAATGCTTCGAGCTGAAATTGGATCATCTAAAGATCCGAGCAAGGTCGTCACACAGTTCATTAAAGATCACCTAATTAATGAGCCAGGAGAAACATCATGGCATTTTGATGGAAACGTCGATCTTTTAAAAAAGCCAATTGATCTTTCTGGACTGATTGACTCCCTAGCAACAAAAAAACCAGTTTGGTATAAAAAACTTCTGCATCAGCTTTCCCCTAAACGCTTTAAATTACCTGAAAACAAATCCTATCAGGAAATTTTGACGCAATTTGTTAAAAGGCCCGATGTCTATGGTCCAAACGCAGATCTCTCACAAATCACTTACAGGCAACTCCTAGAGAAATGGGCGGAATTATGGCCTCAGGGCGTTCGTTTTTCAAAACAATCAGAGGAGTTAGAAGAGGTCTTTAAGACCTTAATCAAGGTGTTTAATCTCAAGGTTCTTAATCAAGGGCCTGTTGAAGATCTTCCGCTTGCGACTTTAGGACATGCTTTGCGACAGGTTAAAAAAAATGAAGCTGAGAAGTGGGTAGCAGATAATCTTAAACCAGAGTTGGCCATTAAGGATGCAGAGGGCTTTTTGGAGAATTTACGTAAGTTTACCGGATTTGTTTCCGAGGCGGTTGAAAAATCCTTCGCTAAATATGGAGACCAGGGTTGGGTTGAGGGACTAACAAACAACGGCATTATTGAGAAATTGACCCACACATTGTTAGCCACAAAGTTTCTCTATGGTGTTGCTGCGACATTGGCTGCCGGATTTTTGGTGGTTTGGGTTTCCGCTATGGCACAAAGTGGGCGTGCTTACCCCGCAAACCGTAACTTGAAGCTGGGAGAAGCTGATGCAGAAGAAGGCATAACTTCCTCTGAAGGCTCTGGCAATGATACCAATTCTCAGAATCAAGCCATGAATGCCCTGTTACAAGGCATGCAAAATTATGCTATGGCGCCTATGCCCGCAGATATGTCTCAACAACAACCTTCTGGCTATAACGGATATGGTCAATACCCACAGCCCATGGGATATCCGGCGCAAGGCTATGCTGCCAATATGAGTAATCCTTTTGGCAATGCTTATGCTGGTATGATGAGTGGCTACGCTCAGCCGACCGGGCAATACACTGCTCCAACTGGGGGCTATACCAACTATGGGTTTAATTCGCCTCAATATCCAGGAGGGTATGGCCAATGATGAATCGTTTAACACCCATAACCTCCTCAACTATCCGTTTTGGAAGCCAAAAAACCGGATCAAGGCTCTCTGCCAAACCCGTTTCACAGGCCCAAGTTCGCTTTGGTAATGGAGTTCCAGGAACGGTTTCAGGAACGGAACAAAAGTCTCTATTGGAAGCTGTGGCAAACTTCGCTCAAGATGCTTTTAATCTGAAGGAACGTACAGCAAATTGGATTGACAATAGCGGTACGCCAAAATTTATTGGTAACATAGCTAAAGCCGTTACGGAGAAACTTTTTGACTGGGATTACCAGATAATGGCCAAGTTACCCGTTGCGGGTTCTGTCGTTGTAGAGCCTCCTATTGGCGCTTTGATTATCCTGCTCTTTGGCTTTACCCTGACAGGACGTCTGTTTCACGCATTGCATCGAGCCATTGGTGGCGACCGTCGGGAACTTAGGGATATTATGATTCGGGATTTGCCAACCTTTAGCCTTATCCTGTTTGCACTGAAGCCCTCTGTGAAAAAGTTAAGTCAAATATTTCAAAAGCTAAGGCACATCACGCTTCTTCCTAAAAAGGGTGATGCATTTAGCTATTCCGTACTCAAGGACTTATATACCGTTCAGTCCAAGGAAAATCTAGCTAAAATCTTCGAGATGAATAAAGAGGATCCACAAGGTCTGCTCAACGCCCTTGAAAATACCGGTAAAAAGCTAGGTGCGCTTGCTGAACATAATGAGCAGTATAAACCCTTGGTAACAGCCTTCGATGCTTACCATAAAGCTATCGAAAATGCCTTCAATGCCTATCGCAAAGCCATTGAAGAAGCAGCCAAAAATACCGCTCAAGGTGCCGCAAAAACAGCCGTTAACGCGGAGGCGGGTGAGTCTTTTAAAGATGCTGCCGCTGCTGTTATTCAAAAGGTTGAGCCAGTTGAGACATTAAAAAATGCTGCTGCTACAGTATTTGATAAATTCAAAGGACTAGAATCTGCCAAAGCCCTTTTAGGAGAAGATCTTCGAAAAGGATTGCCCAGCTTCCCTGAAATCTTTGCCTCCTATGCCAAAGGCAGTCGTGTATGGGCTAATATTATTTCCTATGCAGTGGTTATTGCAGCCTTGGGTTATGGCGTAACCGCAATCAATAAATGGATTACCGAGCGGGAATACAAAAAGCTCAAGGAAAATGGCGGCGAGCAAGGCCAAGGGCAAGCTGAAGGTCTTTCACAAGGTGCTGAAGGCTTACCGGCAGAGGCGTCAATCAATCCAATGTCTCCAGCCATGGCCCCGTCTTTTGAGCCTCAGGTAAGCCAATATCAGCAATATGCTCAATATCCACAATATCCGGCCCAAAGCGCCTATGGATATAGCAATCCTTATAGCAGCTATCCTCAGCAAGCTTATTCAGCAAATGCCTATGCGTCCAATCCTTGGAATGCGACCGCATATCCCCAGACCTATCCCTACGGCTACTACCAATAAAAATAGGGAGGGGTGTTGGGTATTACCTCCACAATGCTTTGCATTATGGAGCCTCATACATTTTGTGGACCCAAATTACAAGGTAATTTGGGCTTAGGCCCAACATGCAGTTGCTTTCATTGAGAACAAAGTAGCACTTTTATACTTCAACTCACTTTACATTGATGTTAGATTTCCGACCAAAATCGCAATTTGGTTCAAATAATTGTTTTTATTATTATACACCCTATTGGTCTGTTTACAAAAACACAATCGTTAGGAGAAGCAATATGACAGGT
>JANWIO010000129.1 GCA_025449835.1 Vampirovibrionales bacterium | reverse complement strand
TGCTTCCGTCACCGGCTTCGAGCAGAAAGAAGCTTTCCCTCAGTGAACGAGTTAATTGGACAGCTTCAACAAGATTGCCAAACTGCCAAAGCATTTTTAATCCAAGAAAAATTGCTTCAACCATAGGAATCTTCCCCCCATGCCAACCCCTCCCCTTGATGAGGACCAAGTGCATCCTGAAGCAATAATGCCCTCACCCTTATCCATCAACATTCGAACCGTTCAAAAACGTAAAACGGCATCGGCTCAAATACGAGGGGCCTCCATTGAAGTGGTTCTGCCCAAACACTGGCCAAAATCGTTTCAAACACAAGTCACACATCAACTCACACAACGACTCCAGCGCCAGTTTCTCCGAGATTATCAATTACTCCAAAGCGATCATGGCCCAACACTCTCTTTTAACCAAAAAAAATCATTGGCAGAATGGGTTTTTGAGCTCAACCAAAGAACCTTCCGAGTACCCGTCAAAGGTGTCCGAATCGGCCATGCTAAATATTCTCGGTTAGCACAGATGAATTTAAAAACCCAGATGATGACCGTTTCTCAGTATTGCCTCAATCAGGTTCCAGAGTCGGCTTTAACCTATTTGGTGCTTCATGAGCTGGCCCATTTAAAAGTGCCCAATCACTCCAGAGACTTTTGGGAAGAAGTCAAACGTTTTATCCCAGACCTGAATCATCAAAAACGCCTCATTGCAGCTGTGCATCGCGTTCGGATTTATGAAGCCGAGTTAGAAAAGCTTCAAGCCACCCAAATCAAAAAAGAAACTGGCGTTTTAAAGCCAAAACACTTGCCCCTGGAAAAAGAAGCAAGTGTTTTGAAACAGTTATTGATAAAGCTATTTTAGTTGTGATGTTCCATTTTTGTTTTTTCAACGGCTTCAGCTTTATCCGTATATACATTATCTTTGGCCATGACCGTTTCTTTCAGCAGGCTCCGGGTGCGAAGATACTTCATCCCTTTACCATCAATTAAATCTTCAAGCACGTTTTCTGCTGCAAGCAACTGAGGATCCCCCATTTTCTTAGGGTCATAAACCTGATCGCTTTTTAGTTTTGGCATATGGACCTCAATATCCGGTTGAATACCCAGATGGTTAATAAAGGTATCATTGGGTGTTAAATAGGTTTGGGTTGTAATATTAACACCAGACCCATTGGGAAGCGCATTAATTTCTTGAACAAGGCCTTTTCCAAAGCTTTTGGTACCCACCAAAATGGCCCTATCGTTATCTCTTAATGCACCACTTAAAATTTCACTGGCGCTGGCGCTTCCACCATTAATCAACAAGACCAACGGCTTCGTGGTAATAATACCAGGTGAAGCGCTCCGGGTATCTTTGTATCCATCTCGATCGACGGTACTAATAATCGCACCATGACCTAAGAAAAAGTTAGCAATCGCAATGGCATTGGTTAACAAACCACCAGGATTACCTCTCAAATCCAAGATATAACCTTGCTTAGAGGATTCATCCTGTAATGCCTTTTTCACTTCACTGCTGGCATTTTTACTTAAAAACGAACTCAGACGGATATATCCAATATTACTTTTAACCGGAATCGGCGGTTTTTCAGTAACCGATTTTAATTTAATTTCATCTCGCACCACGGTATAAACTTTGGGAGTACTATGGCCGCGCTCAATTAACAATTTAACCGGTGTCCCTTTGGGTCCCCGGATATGGTCAGCAGCATCCTTAATGGACATTCCTTTGGTACTGGTACCATCAATTTCTTCAATGACATCCCCTGATTCAAGACCCACTTTTGCTGCGGGGGTATCATCAATGGGAGAAATAACGGTGAGTTTATTATCATGAACCCCAATTTGAATTCCAATCCCAAAGAGCTTCGCTTTAATTGAATTTCCTTCATCTGAAAACTCGTCAGGGGTTAAAAACCGGGTGTATCGATCGTTCAAACTTTCGAGCATGGTATCGATGGCTTGATAGGCGTCATCATAGTTTTTGATTTTGTCATCATAACGATGGCGCCAAATTGCCCAATCTTGCCCATTTTTGGTCTGATCAACAAAACGAGTATTGACCAGTTTCCACACGGTATCATATAAAGATTGGGGAGATTGCGCAGCAAACCCCACTCCTGTGAAGACCAAAAAAAGCATCACAATTACCAGGGGTACGGTAAAGCTCCATTTCGGCATCGATTTTTTCTGATTCATTAAATGTCCACCCTTCGGCATTTGCTCATGGTTAACCTAAAAAATTATAGACTTTCATTCGACAAGATTGTTTCCTTACTTTAGAGGAATTCTTCTAGAAAAGCGCTAAAACACCCTCAATTCAATACGATGGATTTCTAAACCCGTCTGTAAAAAATAGGCATTAATTTTATTTTGATACTTTTCAAGATAAAAGGCCAGCTCTGCAGCAACAGTTGCTGACTCAACCTGAATCATGAGGATGTTTTGTAAATGATAAGGCTTCACCCGAACAGCCCGAGTTGTTTTTTTAAAGGGTTCATCAATGATTTGCTCCCACAAAGAAAGCAAACTCCATTCTTGAACCTTTTTATCCAGATTCAGTTTTTTTCCAACGGCAGGTAAAACAACAGAAACAGATTGAATCCCTGTAGAGGATCGTTTTTTACGTTTACCTTTCGTCAGATTTGGCATGAATAACACTCATCAAATCCGTTTGTTCTCTCACCACATGGCCTTGAGAGACCTCAAAAATATTGGCAGAGTCTGCTTGGTCTATAAACCATTTTAACCCAGAATCCAAATGTGTGGTGGTTAAAAATACTTGCATCCTTGGATCAAGGTTTAGCAAAAGCTGATGCTGGCGTGTGGGGTCCAATTCAGCCATCACATCATCCAACAGTAAAATGGTAGTTTCATCTTGCAGCCGATGTTTTAAAACCTGAATCTCAGCCAATTTAAAGGCTAATACAATACTCCGCTGCTGACCCTGGCTTCCATAGAGACAAGCATCATGGGCGTCCAAAAAAAACTGGACATCATCCCGATGAGGGCCGACCAGCACTTGTCCCCGTCGCAGCTCATCGGATTGAACGTTTCGAATGGCTTCATAAAGGCTTTGTTGAAGGATTTCAAGGCTTAAAACATCAAATGACTGATGAAAACAAGGCTGATAAGAAAGGGTTAAATTTTCTCGCCCTTGAGAAAGCTCATGATAACGGGGTTGTGCAAAGGTCTCTATTTGCTGAAGATACGTCATACGGGCCATCATTAAAGCCGCACCTGTTGCAACCAATTGTTGATTGAGACTTTCTAACACATCCGGATCAATGGCATAGGGTGGATTTTTTAAAAGTTGGCTTTTTTGCTGGCGAACCCGATTATAGGCGTTCATTCGTTTAAAATGAACTGGATCATACTGAACCAACGAACGATCCAGTGCGCTTCGCCTATCCTCAGGGGCCCCTCTTATAATTAAAAGATCCGACAGGAAAAAAGTGACTGTCGGAATTTTTCCCACCACTTCCGATCGGCTTTTAACCGGGTTGCCATTGAGTTTAAACACCGTTTTTAAGCTGTTTTCAGGAGAAAGGGCCAATTGCGCCTCTAAAGACAAGGATCCGCCATGATGATGAGACTGTCCCAAGAGTTCAATTTTCGTTACCCCTTGGTGCCATTGAATCAACTCCCGATCATGACGGGTACGGTGACTCCTGCCATGAGACAGAAAATAGATGGCCTCTAAAATATTGGTCTTTCCAGCAGCATTTTCACCTAAGAAAATGTTTTTATGGGGTGCCCAATCAAGCTCTAAGTGCGGATAGTTCCGAAAGTGTCGAAATTCGCCATGTTGAAGCCACATCAGCGAACCGATCTACTTCACTTGAACCGGCATCACCAAGCATAAAAAGCCGTTTTCATCCCGAGATTTGAAAAGGGTTGGGCTTAATCCACCGTTCAGCTCCATCCGAACATCATCAGACTCAATCACCTTCAGGGCATCCAGCACAAATTTATAGTTAAAGGCGATGTTCATTTCATCCCCTTCATACTGAATATCCACTTTATCCTTAGAGTCACCCACATCAGGTGTTTGGGCCATTAAACTTAAATTACCCTTATCAAATGTCATTTTTACAATATTGGTTCTTTCATTGGCCATAACAGCGGTTCGTTCCAATGAATTAATCAAGGCTTGACGGTTAGCATAGGCAATAATTTGATATTCTTTCGGAATCAGTTGCTCGTACTGAGGGTATTGCCCATCAAGCAAACGAGAAAGCACATAAAAACTTTCGGTACGAAATGCAATCTGACCATCTTTAATGGCAATCCGCAAGGTTTTATCCGTTAGACCGCTAAGCAATTTAATGAGCTCTTGCAAGGTTTTTGCAGGAATAATGGCAGAAACGGTTTCAGAAATCGTTGATCCTTCCAGTGTTTCCACACAACGGGCTAGGCGAGAACCATCAGTTGCAGCCATTTCCAGTTCACCATTGGTGAGTTTAAAGAAAACACCGCCTAAAACATTGTTGGCTTCATAGCTGGCTGCCGCAAAAACAGTATGCTGAACCCCCCGAATAAACGCATCCAAATAAACCTCAACAGACTGTTCTTTATCAATCTGTTTAATCAAGGGAAACTCATCTGCTGGAAGGGTTCTCACATCAAATAAACTGGATCCACATTGAATCCGTGCCGTTTGAGTTGCTGGATCGGCTTCAACCATAATGGTTTCTTTGGGAAGTTTAGACACCATTTCGAGCATTTTTTTAGCATTAATGGTGGTTTTTCCGGGCTCTAAAATCATGGCCGGCAAAATGGTTTCAATGGCAAAATCTAAATCGGTTGCTGACAAACGCAGTTTGTCATTATCAATACTTTCAATCAGTACATGAGCCAGAATCGGTTGTATCACTCTTGTTGCTGTTGCCCGTTGTACGCCCGCAATGGCTTGTTGGAACTGATCTTGTTGAATGCTAAACTTCATGCCGGATTCGTCTCCCTTTTAAACATCCCGTGGTGTGATAGTACCATACTAAAAGAATGGGCTTTCGACAAGGATCAGGCGCTTTTATATACGGATCTTTTTTATATATCTATAACGTAATCTATAATAAAGGGCCCCATTTTCTGTCAATAACTGGCTGAAACCCTATAATATCTTGAAAAATACATGTTCGAAAACTGTCAAGATTTTGTCAAACCTCATGCAGGTTGTGAACAGTTGGCGAAGAAAATGCATTTTCATGACAAGGCCACAAAAAGTTTTTGACAGCTTTTCTTAAAAAATGGGGTCCAAATTGAGGTGAAAAACAAGGATTAAGTATTAAGAATTGTAAAAATGTGTTTAAAAGGGCAATTCTTTTTTTGTTGGGGATTTAGTTAGGATGTGTATGTTGTAATTACTTCTGATTAAAGAAGTGAATTTAAAACTGAGGACATAAAATGATTTTAAACAGCATGAATCTCCCCCAACTTTCACAAACAACTTCTCCTCTCCCAAAATCACCGGTAAAATTTCAAGGAGCAAACCTCTCTAAAATCGGTGTACCGGATATGGTTCGTTTTTCACAAAAAGCGAAAAAGATGAATCCGCAGCCTTTGTGGAATCTGATTAATTTTATCGAAGAAGGGCGTTATGTGGCCAAAGATGGCCCTTCTAAGCAACTTTTGGCAAAAATAGTGGATCGCATTCTGATGAAACCTAAGAATCATGATCGACAACTGTCCACCTTGGTTCAAATGCAAGTAAAATCAAAACCTGCAAAAGAAATAGCTGCAAGATCTTTAGCACTAATCCTTCAAGATCCCGAGAATACGGAACGGAATAAAAATGGACAGTTTGATTCCTTGATTGTTTCTTTTTGCCATAAATTCGAAGAAAATAGTGCCGTAAAAGCAGCTGGTGCCGCTGTCGTGGATCAAGTCACTGATCAACGTATGAAAGATCTCGCCATTGAATCCCTTTGTGGGCGGGTGATAGAATCCCTCAGTGAAAGTGACAATCCAGATGATCTGCTAGGTGCTGCACAAGCCGTTCGATACCATTCCAATGACGCAAAGAAAGCCCAATTAATTGAGCAGCTTCTTAAATCCCATGTACCACAAGTTAGAATCCTGGCAGAAATGGCCAAAAGACAAGGTTAGGGCGTAACCAACGCTGTTTCTTTGTGTAACACTTCCCGAAGGGCTAAACATGTCGTTAAAAGGGGCTCAACCCATTCTAAAGGTAACATGTTTGCCCCATCACTGGGCGCGCTGTTTGGATTAGGATGGGTTTCCATAAATAAACCGTTGCATCCAGCTGCCACAGCTGCTCTTGCTAAAATTGGGGCATACTGACGCTCACCACTCGAAGATGACCCAGCCCCTCCTGGAAGTTGAACACTATGGGTAGCATCAAAAATCAATGGAAGCCCATTTCCTTGAATAATGGGGATACTTCGCATATCCACCACCAAATTATTATACCCAAAGGTGCTTCCCCGCTCCGTAATATAAACATCTAAATTTCCTGTGCTTTTCACCTTTTCAGCACAGTGAATGACATCTTTTGGGCTTAAAAACTGCCCTTTTTTAATATTGATGCTCTTGCCTGTTTCACCGGCAGCCACCAATAGATCTGTTTGCCGGCAGAGAAAAGCTGGAATTTGAAGCATATCGATTACTTTCCCCGCTTTTTGAGCCTCTTCTGGGGAATGAACATCGGTGAGTAAGGGTAAACCATATTCATCCCGAACCGATTCTAAAATTTGAAGCCCTTTTTTCAAGCCTGGCCCTCGGTAAGAGTATATTGAAGAACGATTGGCTTTATCATAGGAACTTTTAAAGTAAATCTTTAACGATAACCGGTCTGCAACTGCTTTTAAATGTTTTGCCGTTTGGCGGGTAATGACACCATCATCATCTTCAATAACGCAAGGGCCTGCAATCACAATAAATTCTTTTTCAGAGAGATTGGGTGATAAGTTCATCATTTTGGTTGAAATTCCCTATTTGGGGTAGTCATTGTTGCTTTTATCATGGATGATAATCATACCATGATTCAAAATTGGGGTCTTATCAGATGAAAACAATCTATTTTGCACTGTTGATAGTGGGGTTTTTGTTTCTTTCTCAACCAGCAATGGCCTATACTTTGCCCTCTTTAAACGATCCTGTTCCTGTTATTTCAGGGGTTGCCATTAATCCTGCCACCGTTCAAAACGGGGCAGACTTTCAGGCCAGTCTCTCAGAACCGATTTTTTACAAAAACCTTCAATTACCTGAAGGAACTCAGTTTATTGGTCATATTTATAATGCCAACCAATACAGTCATTGGGGCAGTCCTGAACATTTTGAAGTGTGGATCAGCCAAGCTGTGTTTCCCGATGGAACCCGCTTTGCCATTTATCCCAATGAACAGATTCATCCCAATTACGCATACACGCCAGCCTATTTAGAAAGATATCATGGCAATTTTATTGAAGCGGGTGGACGTCTGAAACTGAGATTCAGTCCCGATGAAATGAAAGGGATGCTCCAAACGGGGACCAATAATTAGTTTTCAAAATGAAGGTGTTCTGTAAAAATTTTTAATGAATCCTCCCGAATCGATTGATTTGAGGGGAATTCTTCACTATCATGGCCTCTATGCATGAGAATGAACTTGCCTGCCATATTGCCCTTAGTCAAAGCTTGCTTTCTAGCGGATCTTTGGTTCGTTTGGTGAAAGCTTGTGGGAGTGCGCAGGCTGCTTGGGGGGCTTCACAGACGCTTTTAAAAGAACACTTAACGGAGAAGCAGGTTGAGAAACTGAGTGATGCGCAAAATCGGCTTCAACCTGCAAAAATGTTGGCTACGTTTACGCAATTGGGGATCCAAGCGGTTCCCATAGAGGATCCAGCTTACCCAGCATTGCTGAAATTCAGTCATAACCCACCGTTTTTACTCTATATCCGAGGCAATACAACTATACTTCATCAAAAAACCCTGGCTGTTGTTGGGACAAGACGTTTTACGGAGTACGGGAGTCGGGTGGTGGATAAACTCATCACTGAAGTGGCCTCAGCCCAACCTTGTATTGTCAGTGGTTTAGCAGCAGGCATTGATACATTGGCCCATCAAGCTGCTTTAAAACATGCCTTGCCAACCGTGGCTGTATTTGGAACGGGGATCGATCAAATTTACCCTCGGGCCAATGAGGGGCTTTCTCAGCAGATTCTGGATTCTGGTGGGGCATTGATGAGCGAATTCCCCCTGGGTTTTCCGGGCGAAAAATATACGTTCCCACTCCGGAATCGAATTATTGCGGGCATGAGTGAAGGAACCTTGGTAATTGAGGGGAGTGTTAAGAGTGGGGCGCTGATTACAGCCAGAGTTGCCTTGGATGAAAATCGTCAGGTGATGGCAGTGCCTGGCAATATTTTTAGTCCTACGGCCCAAGGACCCAATTATCTCATTCAAGAAGGGGCAACGCCTGTTGATAAGGGTGAGGATATTCTCCATGCCTTGGGGTGGGAAACTGTTTCAGCTGCCTCAAAGGCACAATCCAAACAGAATGCCGATGAAGACTTGTCTCGCTATGACCAGCTTTCAGATCGGGAGCAGCATGTTTTAAACGTGGTTGGGTATGAGCCCACCTCTTTTGATGAAATTCAATCCCAACGGCAAGAGGTAACCGTAATGGACTTACAGGCCGTTTTAACCATGCTGGAACTTCAGGGATTTATCAATGCCCTCCCTGGGGCGAAGTTTTGTAGAATCTAACCACTATCTGTGTTAGAACAGGATGGCGAGGATACGATGAAAAATTTAATTTTAGTGGATGGCCACTCTTTGGCATATCGGATGTACTTTGCCTTGGAGCGGACGCAAATGAAAAACTCGAAACAGTTTCCAACCTGGGGAATTTATGGGTTTTTTAAAGCGCTGTTTGAGCTTTTAAAGCAGGTTGAACCGGATGGCATGGCGGTTGCTTTTGATATGGGTCGGGTAACCTTTAGAACAGAGATGTTTCCAGAGTATAAAGCCCATCGAAAATCGATGCCTGATAGTCTTCGAGAACAGATGAGTAAAATTCATGAAGGCGTTGAACTCCTGGGAATTCCAATTTTTGAAGTCCCTAATTATGAAGCCGATGATATTATTGGAACCTTAGCCCGTCAAGCCGTAGAAAAAGGGGTCAATGTCACGATTTTAACGGGGGATCAGGATGCCTTTCAGATTATTGATGATGAAACGGGGATTTCGGTTTTATTACCCTCATTCCAAGGGGGATTAACCCGCTACGATCGCCAAAAGGTTTATGAAAAATTGGGGATTTATCCTGGCCAAATCACGGACTTTAAAGGGCTAAAAGGGGATACTTCAGATAATATTCCAGGTGTGCCTGGGATTGGCGATAAAACAGCGGCAAAACTTCTTACGGAATATGAAAACTTAGAAAATGTATTGGCCCATACCCAAGAGATTTCAGGGAATAAAGTCAGACAAGCCTTGATAGAGTTTAAGGATCAGGCCATTTTAAGTAAAGATTTGGCCACTATTCGCTATGATGCGCCCGTTGAGTTTTCTAAAGAAGCGTGTCATCTGCGGATTCCGGATGTGGATGATTTTTTTAAATTTCTCGCTGACATGGAATTTCGCTCCTTATTACAGCAGCGGGATTCTTTATTGAAACCATTTTTATCTCATTTATCCCCGCAAGATCAGGAAATGACCCAACAAACCCTTCCCTTGTTGGATGCTGAAGTAGAAGCAGCCCTGCAGAGCCATTATCAGGTGCCTTATAAACTGATTCGTCAAATAGATGAATTGGCAGCGTTTTTTAACAAGGTGGAACAGACCCATGTGTTTGCCCTGGATATTGAAACCTCTGGCTTGGATGTTTTAAGTCACACTCTGGCGGGAATTGCCTTGGGGTGGACGCCGGGACTGACCGTTAAAAAGCAAAAAACCAAAAATGTATTGGGTCTTCAGGAGTATCCTCAAGAGGTTTTGGTGCTTGAGTCGGATTCAAAGACTATGGAACACATTGAAGCGATTTATGTTCCCATTCACCACGAAGGATATGAGGGAAATTTATCCCAAGAAGAAGTGCTTGCCCTCTTAAAACCCTATTTGGAAAATCCTGAGATTGTGAAAATTGCCCATAATGCAAAATTTGAGCAAAACAGTTTCCGACGTCACGGAATTCGCTTTCAAGGGTTGATTTTTGACACCATGGTGGCCAGCTATGTCTTAAACCCGGATAGGCGTCATGGTTTAAAAGCACTTGCTTATGATGCTTTAGGGCATCGAATGCAAGAAATTACAGAGTTGATTGGGACCGGTAAAAAACAGATTCCGTTTACACAGGTTCCGGTAGATGAAGGTTCAGCGTATTCGGTTTGTGATGCTTTTGTGACCCTTGAACTGGCCGGGCTTTTTGCCACTCAGTTAAAGGATCCCTTATCTGCACTGCTCTATGAGGTGGAGTTACCCCTGGTAGAAGTCTTGGCAAATATGGAATATCTGGGGGTAAGCTTGGATACGAATTATTTAAAAAGCTTAAGTGAGTCTTTACAAGAAAAGCTGGCTGTTGTGGAAAAAGAAATCTATGAGATGGCTGGTGTTCAGTTTAATTTGAACTCTCCTAAACAAGTAGGAGAGGTATTTTTTGAGAAACTTCAAATTCCAGCCCGTGGAATGACACCGACGAAGTCTGGATACACAACCAATGCCAAAGTCATTGAGTCTTTGGCGCCGGATTATCCCATTGTTCAAAAGCTCTTAGACTACCGTCAGCTTTTTAAATTGAAATCAACCTATGTGGATGCTTTGCCTCAACTGATTCATCCCTCTGATCATCGGTTGCATACCAGCTTTAACCAAACCATTGCAGGCACTGGGCGTTTGTCCAGCAGTGAACCAAACCTTCAGAATATCCCTATTCGCACGGAGCTTGGGCGCTCGATTCGCCAAGGCTTTGTCCCAGAGCAACGCAATCAATGGTCGATTCTGTCAGCCGATTATTCTCAGATTGAGCTGAGGCTGTTAGCCCATTTTTCAGAGGACCCCAATCTGGCCGCGGCTTTCCAATCCGGGGAAGATATCCACAAAGCTACAGCTGCCTTGGTTTTTGATGTGCCCTTGGCAGAAGTCACCAAAGAAATGCGTTATCAGGCCAAAGCCGTTAATTTTGGGATTATTTATGGGCAAACAGCCTTTGGGCTTTCTAATGCCTTAAATATTTCGCCCAAAGAGGCGGCAGAGTTTATTGAAAAATATTTTCAGCGTTATCCCAAAGTAAAAGCCTTTATTGAAGAGACCAAAACCAAGGCAAGAGAAACTGGAAAGGTCCAAACCATCTGCGGCCGTGTTCGGGATTTTTCAGACGGGTTAGGCAGTGCCAGTCGTGGCACCCGTGAGTTTACGGAGCGAGCCGCATTTAATATGCCCTTACAGGGCTCGGCGGCCGATATTATTAAAGTGGCCATGATTCGCCTATTTCATGCCCTTCAGCGTGAGGCGTTAAAATCCAAGCTGATTCTTCAGGTCCATGATGAGTTGGTGCTGGAACTATATCAACCGGAACGTGATCGGGTTCGAGAGCTTGTGTTATGGGCGATGTGTTTGGGACAACCACTTAAAGTGCCGTTAGAAGTTGATATTTCTGAGGGACCAACCTGGATGGAGGTAGATTAGATGGGGTTTTCTGTGCAAGATGGGGTCTTTTTAATTCAAAACCAAGAAACCGATCCCCAAGATCTGTTGCGCCATCACGTAGAAAGGTTTTTTCAAGAGCGGGGAATTTCCGTTGAAACTTCAATTTTAGCGTCTCGAAATAGCCAGGTGGAACTTTTAGACAATAAAAAACCTGGATTTGTGATTGTGTTGGGTGGGGATGGAACCTTTTTAAGGGCGGTTCGTTGTTTTGGAAAAGAAAAAGTTCCGATGGTGGGAGTAAATACCGGACATTTGGGATTTTTAACCCGGATTGAAGCCGATAAAGTGGATTTTTATCTGGAGACAATTCTAAAGGGGGATACTGAGTTAGAACAACGGATGATGTTGGCTGTGGGGTCTGAAGATCAGCTGGCATTAAACGATGTTGTGGTGAAAAATGCCAATCCAAGCCGTTTAGCAACCATTAATGTGTATGTGGAAGAAGAATTTTTAGCGGCCTATGACGCCGATGGCTTAATTGTGGCCACCCCCACTGGGTCCACAGCCTATAATCTTTCGGCTGGTGGGCCGATTATGGATCCTGATTCTGAAGCCATTGCCCTCACACCGATTTGTCCTCATAGTCTTTCGGCAAAACCTATTATTCTCCCAGCCGACCGGTTACTTACTTTAGAATCGGATATGGCCAATGATTCTGAGTTGATCTGTGCTGTGGATGGGGATGATGCCTTTACCCTTCGGCCGGGTGAAAAATTTAAACTCTTTAAATCGGTGCACCAATTGCCCTTAATTGCTTTTCACGGCAAAGCAGATAGCTTTTATTCGATCTTAAAGCGAAAGCTAGGTTGGAGTGCCAACCCTAGAGCCATTGCTCAAAGCAGAGCAACGTTTTAAAAAGATTAGTTCTTACTTTTGGAGATAAGCTTTGAGGGTATCCGGCTCAAAGCCTTGATAAGGTGTTTTTTGACCCGACTTAATGATGAGGGGGCGCTTAATTAAGTTGGGATCTTGGATCATGAGTTTGATAAGGTTGGCTTTCGATAAGGATACTTTCCCCAGATTTTTTTCTTTATAGAGAGTGCTGCGTTTATTGATGCTTGCCATCAGGTTGTTTTCATCCAGAGCTTTTTCTAAAACGTCAGCCGAAGGAGGTTCTTGGACAATATCTTTGAGTTCATAGTCTACTTTGGCATTGTCTAAAAAAGCCAGGGCTTTTTTGCAGGTGATACAGGTTTTTTTATGATAAACCGTGATTTTAGGCATCGACAATCTCCTGGGATTGGTTTTCACTCCCTCAAATTACCACACATGGCAGGGTCAACTGTAGGGGCTTAGGGGCAAAGCGTTTCTCTTTTTTGTTTTTCACAGTATCATAAAAGATAGAATAAATATTCGAGACCAAGAGGCAGCCAATTTTATGGGACGGCCCATCCCCCTGTCAGATGTAACCTTTGTGGTGGTGGATATCGAAACCACTGGGAGTATCCCAACCCAACATGGCATTACTGAAATTGGGGCGGTGAAAATTAAAAATGGCGAAATTGTCCAGCGGTTTCAGCAATTGGTGAATCCTGGCCAGGAAATTCCGCCTTTTATTCAAACCCTTACGGGAATTACCCCTGACATGGTTCAAGATGCACCGCCTATTGGTGATGTTTTACCAGCCTTTTGGGAGTTTTTGGGAGATGGGGTCTTTGTGGCCCATCATGTGCCCTTTGATTTTAAGTTTTTAAGCGCCGTCACTCGAAATATCTTAGGGGAGGGATTGAGTAATCCCCAACTCTGCACTTGCCGCTTGGCTCGAAAACTGTTGCCCCAACTGAAACGAAAGAATCTCGATGCGGTTTCTCAGCACTTTGACATTACCATTGAAAACCGTCACCGGGCTTTGGGAGATGCCGAAGCCACGGCCCTTGTTCTGATTGAATTTTTAAAAATGCTTGAATCCGATGGGATTGTTACTTTGGCCAAACTTCTCGATTATCAACAGCGGGGGGGCAAGCGGTATGGGAATTTCAAAGTACCCTTTCCCGAATATCGGGTGGCTGAATTTTCCCAAAGCCCCGGGGTTTACCTGATGCGTAATGAGAAGGGCGAAATTTTATACATTGGAAAAGCCAAAAATTTGCGAAAACGCTTGCAAAGCTATTTTTATAACCTCTATCGCCAGCCTACAAAGGTTCAGGAGCTGATGCAGCAGGTGATGGATATTGAAACCCGGATTTTAGGGTCGGAATTAGAAGCGTTATTGGAAGAAGCCTATCTCATCAAGCAGCATCAGCCTTACTATAATCGCCAGATTAAAAACTACAAGTCATTTCCCTTTTTAAAAGTTTCGGTCCAAGAGCCTTTTCCTCAACTTTCGGTAACCTATGAGATTGAAAATGATAGTGCCCTTTATTTTGGGCCTTATCAACGAAAGCGGCATCTGGCCACCATGGTGGAAGCCATGTGCCGGGTATTTCAATTAAGAAGCTGTTCTGAGAAGATTTTTAAACGTCATCAACAACTGGGTTCCCCTTGTATTGCGTATGAAATCGGGACGTGTTCTGGTCCTTGTGCTCAAAAAACCTCGCTTCAAGCGTACCGGTTACAGGTTCAGGAAATTGTGGATTTCTTAGAGGGGAGACCCTCTGAATTATCGCAGCGGATGATCGATTTACGGGATGAGTGTGCGGCTTCCTTGGCCTTTGAAAAAGCTAAATTGGTCCATGATCGGTTGTTAGAACTGTTAAAAATTCAAACCAATACCCAGTTTTTAGCCCAAGCGGTTCACCAAAATCACTTATTGATTGTGCTCCCCGATCGTGAGGCTTCTCGACGGTTGTTATTGTATATCTACAAAGGGCGTCCCATTCATAAACAGGTGTTTGATCCCCGAAGTGATGACATTGAATCTATTACCGAGCGGGTTGCATGGGTCCAACGGATGTTAGCCGCAGGACT
>JANWIO010000128.1 GCA_025449835.1 Vampirovibrionales bacterium | reverse complement strand
CTGTTCGCCCATTAAAGCGGTACGTGAGCTGGGTTCAGAACGTCGTGAGACAGTTCGGTCCATATCCGGCATGTGCGCAAGAGATTTGAGTGGAGCCGTCCTTAGTACGAGAGGACCGGGACGGACGCACCGCCAGTATACCAGTTGTCCTGCCAAGGGCAAACGCTGGGTAGCTGTGTGCGGAGCGGATAAGTGCTGAAAGCATCTAAGTACGAAGCCCACCACAAGATGAGATCTCTCACGGAGTTAATCCGGTAAGTCCCCAGAAAGAGAATCTGGTTGATAGGCAGCAGGTATAAGTGTGGCAACACATTCAGCCAAGCTGTACTAATAGGACGAGGGCTTTTCCTATATTGGCAGTCCCTTTTTTGTGATCGCTTACATTTAATCTCAATTGTGCAACTTGTTGCACATCTATGCAGCTGTCAGGGAACACCCATTAAAATTCCCTGGTGGTTTAGTGACAGGAAAACACTCGTTCCCATTCCGAACACGATCGTAAAGACTGCTCACAGCAACAATACTTGGACCGCAGGGTCCCGGGAAGATAGCTCTCTGCCAGGGGTACTTTTAAAAAAGCATCGTTATTAATATAACGGTGCTTTTTTATGCCGATTTAATGTACTAAGCGGATTGATGTGATTCCGCCTGCAGTAGATGAGCTTGTAGAGCAACCTGATGTACAGACTGATTTTACAAAATGTCCTGTAATGTACTTATTGCTCCCTGTGGACTGAAAGTCGGTAATCACAAATGAAGCAATCTGCGTGACATGAAATGTTGCATTGGAACCATTTCCTGAGGTGGAATCATAAAGCGGGATTTGAATAACGGTTTGATTATTCTTCAAATCTGAAAGTTGAGAAGCGTAGGCATTCAGAGAGTTACCAGGCTGAACACCATAATCATTCCCAACTTCAACGTTTCCACTATAACCATTCTGAAACCAATCTCTTACGGTTGAAGCACCGGGTGCTCCACAGCCACCCCCACCGCCGCTATCATCTCCTCCACCATTATCACCACCACCGCAGCCGCCACCATTGTCACCACCGCCATTATTTCCGCCATCTCCACCGTTATCTCCACCGCCGTTATTGCCACCGCCACCGCATCCACCGCCGTTATTGGCATAGGCCATTGGGAAGAAAAATTGTGACAAGTGATTATCGTTATTATCATCTCCGTTATGATTGTCTCCGTTATTATTATCCTCCCCAGCATTTCCCGTACTACAGCTGCCATTTACGCTTTCAAAGTTTGCCAAGCCCCAATTGCCAGGTCCCATATTACCACAACTGGAGGATGCATCCATTTCTTCTCCCCCCACTTCTACAGTAGATCCATAGAAGGTAATCTGAGGTGTTGTTGCATCTCCAAAATCATTTTGTGCTTTATCCCAGGCCCCTTGGCAGAGATAAATCGGGCGTAAACCACTCATGCTGTTTACACCACCACTATAAACAGCAACGGCCTGAGCCTGAGATGAAAAACCATTAACACCAAAAATTCCTCCAAAGACTGAAGGAATTTCGTTATTGGCATCATTGTTTCCTGCTTTCACCGTTACTCTTACGGCATTATAGCCACCGGTATTTGAGTAAGCAGCATCCGATGAGCTGTTGGAAAATGTCGAAGTATCATAATTTCCCGATGATGGATTGACATAACCAAAATCAACATCCGTTGAAGCAAGATTAAACTTCATATTCCCCTGTGCCAAGGTCTGAGCGGACGCAATTGCTGCTGACTCTTTGCTAGATAAACTTGAAGCAGAATTCCGAAATAGTTCATTGGCAGCAGCTAATGCTGCAGAATCCGCTGCATTTTGCATGCCCTGATGAACCGTATAATACATCGAACCGTCCACAACAAAGGCACCTATAGAAAGTGTAGCTATTGCTAATCCAAGTGAATGGATCAACGCTTGTCCACGTTGGCCTGTCCTCAATCGTATCATTCGAGTCCTCGCAGTAGATACTTATTTTATAATTCCCTGTTCTGCTTCATTTTAAACAGTATTTTTCTCGGCATTTAAATTAAGAATAGGGGCTAAATACAATATTTTTATCCTTTCAATAGATTAAAGCCTGTATCTTGAACATCTATGCTATGCTAAAGGGAGATTTCACAATCCAATTTGGGGATTTTTGCATGGCACAGCCAACTTCGCAACCGGATAAAACCAAGATAGAATCCTCCTTGTTAAGATTAAATTTGGGGTGTGGCCAAAATTTAATGGCTGGGTTTCTCAATGTTGATAAATTTGGAGAACCCGAGCTTCGTTTTGACTTGGAAACCTTTCCCTGGCCTTGGGAAGACAATAGTGTTGAAATTGTGAACTTGAGCCATGTTTTAGAACATCTGGGAGAAAGCACCGATACATACTTTAAAATTATCCAGGAGTTGTATCGCATCTGTCGACACAATGCATCTATTTATATCAATGTTCCGCATCCCCGTCACGATGACTTCTTATCCGATCCTAGCCATGTCCGCGTGGTTACCCCAGATGGCCTTAATCTGTTTTCAAAGCGATTAAACCACGAGTGGGGCCAACAAGGCGCTGCCAACTCTCCCCTAGCTCTTTATCTGGATGTTGATTTTGAAGTCATTAATACCAATTATGTTTTAGATGAGCCTTGGTTAACCCGTTATAAAAATGGTGAGTTAACTGAAACAGAAGCCAGACAAGCCATTCTGTTTTACAATAATGTTGTTAAACAGCTTGAAATAGAGCTTAAAGTCATTAAAGACTGACCTCAAACAACCCCCTTAACCAATTTGTAACTGCTTTTTCAAGAAATTTAAAAATATCCCTTTTTGCGCTATGCTGAAGGGCCACTCTCTTTTTCACTTGTATTGTTTTTTTGAAAGAAAGGAGAAAGCTGTAATGACAGAACAAGAACGTTATGGTGTTGTTACCTTTAAAGGAAATCCACTGACACTGGTGGGACCAGATTTAAAAGTGGGTGACAGAGCACCTGAGTTTACAGTTTTAGCCAATGATTTATCCGAAGTTCATTTGTCCAGCTCAACGGGAAAAACACGGCTCGTTGTGTCCGTGCCATCCTTGGATACACCTGTATGCGATACAGAGGTTCGCCGCTTTAATCAAGAGGCTTCCAAGCTGCCCAATGTTGAGGTTTTAATTGTTAGTATGGATCTTCCTTTTGCACAGTCCAGATGGTGCGGTGCTGCGGGAATTGAACGTGTTAAAACAGTCTCAGATCACCGTGAAGGATCTTTTGGTCAACAGTATGGCGTGTTGATTAAAGAGCTTCGGTTAGATGCCAGAGCTGTTTTTGTTATCGATCCGAATAATACCTTGGTTTACAAGGAAATCGTTTCCGAAGTAACCAACGAACCCAATTACGAGGCTGCCTTAAAAGCTGCTGGTGCCCAAACTGTCGGTGCCTACTAAGCCTCTCAAAATCCTTTACAAATCCAATGATGCGCTCTTGAAATTCTTCAAGAGCGCATTGTTTTCAAGCATACTCATTTAAGCTTGAGGCGAAGTGACCCTAAATGCTTGATTAACCCTCCGGCTCAGGCTTAATATCCACAATTTTTTGTGAAGGGAGGTCTGATTTGTCGATATTAAGGGGATTTTTCTTTTGTAAATACCATGTTTGAAAAATCTGAAACAAGCTGTTTGTGTCCATATAAAGCAATGCACCTGATGGAATCGGGAAAATCAACAGGACAAAAGAAAACATCAAGGGCATGAGCTTCATCAGCTGTTGTTGTTGCTGATTTCCCGTAGAAGGTGTTTGGGCACTCATCAACTTTTGAGACCAGACAGAGGTTAAAGCAAAGAGTATGACCAAAAATAGTACATCAAAATGGGGAACATCCTTACCACCTACCGTGGGAAGGGTTGTTTGCAGCATGTTATTTCCCTTTTGGGGCACAAATTCAATTTTTTCGGCCTCTTTTGTCGCTGCATTTACCACGGTCATATCAATGGCTTTGGTCATGTTTTGATAGCCGTCTAAACCGAGTTTTTCAAAAGAAACTAAAATGGTTAATGGAATATCCGGCTGCGGAGACTTGGGAAGGACGGTGAGTATCTTGTTTGGGTCCGGGACTTTAAGAGAGAGCGTTTTTCCGTCTGTTAGAATCACCTTCATTTGGGCGTCGGCAACAATCCGATCGCGGCCAAACCCCATAAAGCCTCCCTGTTTTTCAGCAATATTCATTTTGCCATCGAATGAAAGACCTGCATGGCTTACCACACTGGTATGTTTGAGGTGAATAAACCGTAAAAAAGTAGGGTCTCCAAAAGCCATAAAATGAGGATTATACAAAGCCCAGTACAGTCCAATAAAAATGGGAAACTGAACCAGCATTGGCAAACAGCCCCCAAGGGGATTAAACTTATATTCTTTATACAGCTTCATCATTTCTGCTTGAAGCTTTTGAGGATCTGCTTTATAACGATCCTGAAGCTGTTTCATCTTTGGCTGAAGAATCTGCATCATCTGCATAGACTTGGTTTGAGATGCCGAGAGCGGCCATAAAGCGACCCTCACCAGGATGGTGAGCACCACGATTGCCCATCCATAGTTACCCACCACTAACTTTAAGTTCTCAAGCAAGAACAACATACTTCGGGAAATCAGATCAAACACAGGTTTAGGTGCTCCTATTGATTTTATTTAAGCAATAACGGAAATGTTCAGGTACTGGATCCAACCCACCAGGGTGAAAAGGATGACAACGGGCAATTCGCCAAATCCCTAAGCCAATTCCAGCAACAATACCATGGCCTTCAATGGCCTCAGCCGTGTATTGAGAACACGTTGGATAAAATCGGCATCGGGGCGGAAAAAGCCGAGAGACTTTTTGATACATGAAAATTAAACCAAGAACAAAGCATTTCATCATGTGGTTTCTAAACATTTCATCAATGCGGTTTGTATTTGATTATAAGATGCCTCTAAAATACCCCTTCTGGCAATAAAGATTATCGTGATATAAGAATTCAGTTGTGGCCATTCTCGTGGAATGATATTGTTTCGCACCATTTCTCGGAGACGGCGTTTCACTTTATTTCGTTTTACAGCTTTATTGCTTACCTTTTTACTCACAATAAACCCAAACCGTGTGGGAACAGAAGATGTAAAAATACGCGGCAAAGCGAGCACTAAAAAATAAGGTGTATTACACAAGGTTTTCCCAGAGGCCATCGTCTTTGAGAAGAGGGAACAGCGCTTTAAACGAAATTGCTTAGGCAGCATTAAATTGCAATACGATGACGTCCTTTTAATCTCCGTCTGTTGAGCGTTTTTCGTCCACCAACGGTTGCCATTCTTGCACGAAAGCCACTCACCTTTCTGCGTTTAATGTTGGTCCCTTCTAATGTGCGTTTCATTGATTCCTAGACTCCTTTGGGTGTTTTATGTATCTTGCTACAACGTTACCATGTAAAAGTATTGATACGAAATCTTTTTTTGCAATGTGGGTATGATACACTAACCAAACAATCAAACCAAATGGAAGTGTAAACCTATACGGCCAAATGGTTATGAAAATTGAACCTTTATTATAATTCAAAGACAATACCAGAAACAAGAAAGACATCTATCTGGGTCTCACGCTGTGTCCACTGACAGAAGAAAGGCCTATTAAGAGAGAAGGAGTGGTTTATTCATGGAACAAATCTCAGAACAATATCGGCTTTCCGCTTGGGAGGCTGTGCAAGAAGTTCTGAAAAGCCAACTGACAGCCCCAAGTTTTGAAACCTGGGTAGCACCGCTTAAGGTTCTCCATGTTCAATCGGATCAAATTACCCTGGAAACAACCAGTGCCTTTAATCGAGATTGGATTTTAAAACATTATCGGGAGCAGATTGCAAGAGCCTTCGCCAGTATCCTTGATTTGCCAACCTTACCCCAGTTAACACTACAAGTTGGTGAATCCCAAGAGCCCTCATCCTTAGAAGCAGAAGCCACCGCTTCAACACCCAACACCTCGGTAAAACGGTCTTGGACCCCTCGAAGCACCCAAAGTCATTTGAACCCCAAATACACTTTTGATCAGTTTGTTGTCGGAAACCATAATCGGTTTTGCCATGCAGCGGCCCTGGCCGTTGCTGAAACTCCGGCACAAAGTTACAATCCCCTTTTCATTTATGGGGGTGTTGGGCTTGGCAAAACCCATTTAATGCAGGCAATTGGGCACTTTATTCATCACCATCAGCCCAATTACAAAGTAAAATATGTGACCACCGAGCAATTTACCAATGATCTGATCAATGCCCTGGGTAATCAGGATATGAAAAATTTCCGTGATCGCTATCGTCGCATTGATATATTGATGATTGACGACATTCAATTTGTCGAAGGAAAAGATAGAACCCAAGAAGAGATTTTTCACACGTTTAATACCCTTCACCAAGCAGGGAAACAAATTATTATCTCCAGCGATCGCCCACCAGACAGATTGTCTCGTCTAGAAGATCGTTTAAGAAGCCGTTTCTCTTGGGGATTGATTGCCGATATTCAGCCACCCGATTTTGAAACCCGCATGGCCATTTTACAGTGTAAGGCCCGCCAATTAGAGCTTTACCTGGAAAACCCTATCATTCAATATGTGGCTGAAAGCTTTCCAACCAATATTCGGGAATTAGAGGGGGCCTTAAACAAAATCTCAGCTTATCGAATGCTTACCGGTTGTGATATAGACCTGCCACAAATTCAAGCGTTACTTGGAAAACGCTTTGACCCTTCTCGGGTTTCCTTAGACGATATGCTGGAAACCGTGGCCCACTATTACCACCTCCAACGCAAAGATTTGCAGAGCCCTCTAAGGACAAAACATATTGCATTTGCTCGGCAAGTGGCCGTTTATATTGTTCGTGAACTGGCTGAAGCGAGCTTTCCCCAAATTGGACAACTCTTTGGGGGCCGACGTCATACCACCATCTTATACGCTTATGAAAAAATGAAAGAGCAAATTGAAATAGAGCCAACTTTAAAGCAACAAATTCAAGAAATTATGGATCAAATCAAGCATTTGTCTCAAGGCTAAGACATTTTGCGTATAAATATCTAAGACATACGCTATGATGGCTGTAAATTTTATACAAGAAAGCTTTTTCAATCATGGGTCGAGAATATGATTTTTGAGAACAAATTCGCCAATAGGTTCAAGCATTCTCAGGAAAAATCTGTTATAGTAAAAATATGGGACCGATTGAAAGACAATACCGACTGAAAAGACAAAAGAAACGGCAGCGAACCGTTTTATTTTGTCTGGGCTCTGTTTTGTTACTTTCCTTTGGTGCTTGGAAGGCGATGAGTTCGCCCCCTAGGTATCCTTGGCTTCATATGCCACATGGCTTCTACCGACCTTCTTTGGTTGAGACTAACAATACTACTGCCTCTACCGCAAAATCATTGGCTCCACTGCCCCTACAAAATGAAGATGTAGCCCTTCGACAAAAAATAAAAACCGTTATGGCGGCTTATCCAAAGGTTTTTGTGCCACACTTTTTCTATTACAACTTGCAAGATCATACATACGTGGATATCAATGGAGATAAACCGGTTTCTGCGGCCAGTGTCATTAAATTACCTATCTTACTGGAATACTTTAAACATGTTGATAATGGTGCTCTAACCCCCTATACACAGATAATGTATCAAAATTTTGAACAGGCAGGTGGCTCTGGCATGACACAATATAAGCCGCCGGGTCAGCCATTGATTGCCAATGATATTGCCACCACTATGATTCAGGATAGTGATAACACCTGTACAAACATCATGATATACAACATGGGCGGGAGCCAAGAGTTAGACCAGGATTTTCAGGAGTTGGGGTTAAATGGAACTCGAATTAATAACTGGCTTCCTGATTTAACGGGAACCAATGTCATCTCAATGAAGGATATGACAAAAATTTTATACAATATTGCGGACACCAATATTCTGTCTCAAGAATCACGGGCAGATGCATTAAAAATCATGGAAGGAACCCATAATCGCCGACTATTACCGGCTTTGTTGCCAAAAAGTGTATTGGTGGCTCATAAAACCGGAGATATTGGAACAGCCTTAGGCAATGTGGGCTTATTTATACTCCCCAATGGCTCAAAATATATTATTGCCATGCAAGTGGATCGGCCCTTTAACGATTATCGGGTTCGGGATATGTTTCAAGACGTTTCCAAAATGATTTATGATGATGTTTCTTCTCGGCCAGCCATTGCGTCCTCTACGTCGAAGCAAACATCTTTGTAAAATCTTATCGATTTAAAATCATTTTAACTGCTACAACCACGAGAATAACGGCAAAAATCTTTTTCAGCAGCTCGTTTGGAGCAATAATGGCTATTTTGGCCCCCACAAGCCCGCCAATAAAAAAACCAATACACACGAGAGCCGCAATTTTAACATCCACAAAGCCTTGCTTATAATATGTCCATGCCGCTAAAAGGCCAATAGGAGGAACCATCAAAGCCAAAGTGGTTCCTTGGGCTTGATGTTGTGAAAATCCCAGTAGCAGGACTAGTGCTGGGACTAAGATAATACCGCCACCAATACCGGTTAATCCACTCACAATACCAATACCAAATCCTAAAAGAATAAAAAGTATGAAGTTGATCATTCAACGCGTCCTTCTTGAAGGGTGCTGTAATTGCACGGGTTATCGCTTAGAGAACCCTTCCTTTACATCAATTATACATAATATACCTAGCAGTATTCGGAAATCAGTCGCCCAACGACTTGACGGGGCTGTCTGATTGTGACGGAAGGGGCCATTATCAGCCTGTGGTTTAAAGGACGGATTGCATTTTTAAAAGTCATCATGCTTTATGATGGCAAACATCTTGCTCGGGTTTTAATCTATGCCCTCTTAAGAACTACACTAAAACGTTTTCTAACTTGGAAAAAGACACTGATTGGGTAAATGTCTAACACCATCAGAAGTGTCTAGGAGTCCTCAAAATCGTTATCATTATTTCGGGGTAATACATAAGGCTCTGCTGCAGATTTAATGTCGAGTGCCACCTCTGGAATAATGCCTCGTTCCAAATAAACAGGACGGGTCCGTTCTCTTAATGCGGGTAGTTTACGGGCAAACATCAAAGAACCCAGGATACAGAAACACCCACCAATCCGGAGCACCGTAGGAACACCAATAATATCCCCTATACTTCCTGCAAGAAGGCTTCCAACTGGAGCCATACCAATAAAACACATTGTATAGAGGCTCATGACTCGTCCACGTTTATCATCTTCAACCACCGTTTGAATAAAAATATTACTGGCCCCAACTTGCACCATCATGCCAAAGCCCACAAAAACCAGTATAACCATTGATAGCCAGAAATAATGAGAAAGTGAAAATATAACTAAACCAATTCCAAAAAGGCTTGATGCAATAACAATCCATTTTCCAAGCCCTACTACTGTTTTCCGAGAAGCCAAAAATATTGCACCTGTAAATGCCCCTAAACCAGCTGCTCCCATCAGAAACCCCAATGTGCTTGCTCCACCATGGAGCACATCTTCGGCAAAAACCGGCATCAAAATAAGATAAGGCATGCCCATTAAACTTACCGTGGCTATTAGCATTAAAACGGCTCTGATGGGTGTGAAATGATAAGCATAGCCCAATCCTTCTTTAAGGCTCTGTAAAATGTTTGAATCAGTTTTGGCCTTGGTTTGTTTTTGAATACGCATGGAAAATAAGGCGATGATAATCCCAATATAACTCAGTCCATTCAGAAGAAAACAAATGCCTTCTCCAACCAATGCAATGGCAATTCCAGCAATAGAAGGGCCAATTAAGCGGGCTCCATTAAAAATGGAAGAGTTTAAGGCAATAGCATTCCCCAAATCCGCTTTATCTTCTATCATTTCAACAATAAATGCTTGGCGAACCGGGATATCGATGGCATTCACCAGCCCAAAGAAAATGCTCAATACAATGATTTCCCACACCTGAATATGCCCTGTAATCGTAAGAAATGCTAGTGCAAAGGCCTGGATCATCATCAAAGTCTGTGTTAAAGCTAAAATCCTGCGACGATTCGCTCGATCAGCAAGTATCCCCGCAAATGGGGTGAGAAAGGCGCTTGGTGCTTGGCCAACAAAACTGATAAAACCCAAAAATGTTGCAGATTGGGTTAAACGATAGACTAGCCAACTCATGGCAATCTGTTGCATCCAAGTTCCAATAAGCGAAATACATTGGCCAGAAAAAAACAGCCGGTAATTTCGGTGCCTTAGGGCTCGAAATACACCAGAAGATTGCAAGAGTTTTTTTAAATTTAAGTATTTAAAAGCCACAAGGGCAATCCTTTGTTATTGATGTGCTTTTACATCATAGTACCATCTCAAACCAAAAGAACATCCACCTCCCCGTGTCTTCAAAGACTTACTCGGGTACTGTCTGTGTTCTCTTAGGCGTCCACAGGAGCAATATTGTTTCAAAATAATCTGTATTACAATGCCTTCAGGGTAATACAAATTACAATTTTGCGAATGCCTTACTTCACTGACTCTCACGGATTGCGTCTTTATTATGATTGCCATGGTCAGTCAGGACCACCCCTGATCATGCTTCATGGGCTTGCTTCATCGGGTGAAATCTGGATGCCGCAACTTCCTGTATTTCAAGAAAACTTTCAGGTTTATCGACTTGATTTTCCAGGTCACGGCCGATCTCAATGGGAACATCATTATTCCATCCAAGGGTTTTCAGAGATTGTAAAAGAGTTTATGGACTATTTAAATATTCCGCATGCCCATTTTATAGGCCTTTCATTAGGATGTGCTGTTGCTTTAACCCTGGCATATCAGCATCCAAACCGGGTGGATTCAATCGTAATGGAAGGCCCTGTGGGTGGATTAACACCGCCTTTAAACCCTCGCTCCTGGCCTAAAATGCTATTGATTTATACCTATCTTCTTTCGCTCCTCATTATGTGGTTGTTTTTGGG
>JANWIO010000127.1 GCA_025449835.1 Vampirovibrionales bacterium | reverse complement strand
TAAAACGGCAGGAAGTATAGCACTGCTTCCCTATGCGTGTCAACCCGTTAAAAGGAGATGGCCATGCTGGCAAAGAGCATGGAGGTGCTGCTGGTGATACTGCCATCACTGCCTTTGGGGATAAAACTCAGGTAATAGGTGATCGAATACTTGCCGTAATCATGCCCAATGCCGATATTGGCATAGGGTGTAGGCGCGAATGAATACTTCTTATCATCTGAAGAATTCCCATAAGTCCCAACAGCCAGCAGATTAATCTCATAAAAGTTTTTTTTGCTAAAAAATTTCCTGTAGCGTCCGCCGGCACCTGCAAAACTAAAGGGGTGATTGTCGCAATTCTCAAACATGCCCCCGTGCACAACGAAGGACCAACCTTCGGTCTTACGGTCATCCCGAAAATCATAGCCTAAACCTAAGCCCGGGTTAAACACAAAGGCCCCGTGTTCGTCTAATTTTAAAGGAGCATGGTGCACATACCCTTTGGGGTTTAAATGATAGGTAAGACCAAACGCATCCACATCCACTTCGCGGGCAGGGCAAGGAAAGGCAAAACAAAAAAGAGCCAACCATAAGCAGAATATTGCAACGGGTTTGTTGTTCGGTAACTGGCAATCCATATTTCAGGACCCTTTAGTTTTGCCCCGCCTTTCCGCTTATGGAAAGGCAGAGTCCCGTTTGAGCGGGACGCCGCCACCTTACGGTGGCTTTGCCTTTTCGTTTCAAAGCACTTCTAATTTAAGTATACACGATAAAGCCGGCAGGAGTCAAATGCCTGGGGGAATTACATTTGGAGGACTAGCGCGATTTACGTTTTAAAAGTAATCCGCCGAATCCAGCGCCTAAAATGGTCAAGCTTAGTGGTTCAGGAACTGGAGATGATGGAAAACCGCCGCCAGGTCCATGAGGATCATGGTTCCATGAGTGGTCGCCGTCATGATCTCCGTCGTGATCTCCATCATGATTATGATCGTGGTTCCAATCACCTGTTCCATTGTTTTGGCCAGGATCAAAAAATCCTCCCTGACCATCATCGCCGCCTGGGCCTTGATGAGATCCATGATGCCGGGAGCCAAAAGCCCACGACTGGCCTGCAAAGGCCGTGATAATAACAGCTGCTAAAACCGTGTGTGTCAAGATTTTTTTCATAAACATTCTCCCTTTTGTAAGCGAACGAGTATATCATACAAACGAAAAAACTCAAATGATTTATAAAGATGGAAGGCTCTGTAAATAGATGGAATAGAAAGAGTTAAAAACCTGATAAAAAATTATTACTTTACGGCAGGTATTGCAATAACTGCGGGGTCATTTGATCAGCGAAATCCTTGATCATTTGACTGGCGGATTTTTCATTATCATGGTCCAGATCAGCAGAAATACGGATAAGCGCGCTCCCTTTCCTTTTACCTAACAGCGTGTCATAGGCCACGAGTAATTGTTCCTTTAAGTAATTAGAGGTGAACTTATTCCCCACTTTAAACCAATAGTAAGAGACTTGATACATATGGTTGGCCTTGAGCAAAAGCCTGGCCGCATTGATGGTCAAATGAGGGTCGTGGACAGCAATCGCATCGTGGTCCTTCTCCAAAATCGAAACACCATCTCCTGTATAACAAATCTCAGGAGGATGGGCAGCGCTGCGGCTGGTCTGGGAATAGACAATGTACAGATAGACTTTTTGGCCCCTGGGGTTTTGGTATCTCCTGAGAAAAACATTGTCTGTTTTCAAGATAACCAGATCCTGGGCACTTATGGGAAGGTCTTGTGAAACCCATTGTCCTATGGTGCGCGGGAAGTGCTGGATTGAAACCAGGGTGCTTTGTTGGCGGTCTGTCAGGGGAAAATATAGGGAAGCCAGCGCTGCCAAAGCTAGGAGCATACCCATTATAATAAAATGGCGATTAGTGTTATGCATAGGAACTATTTCAATATTCTCTCAATCTGTGCCAAGAGCAAAAATGCCACCGCAAAAACCAATAATCCGAATAATTGATGGACAAACCCTGTGATATACTGCGCTCCCAAAAATTCAGTGATAATCGCCAAAATTACAATACGAAACATGTTGGCAATCAGGGCAATGGGAATTGAAGAAAAAAAGATCGACAACCTTTTGATCGTCCCTGATTTCATCCAATAGGCAAAAAGCGCGCCCAAAGCCATGAAGCTAATCAAGGAACGTAATCCGCTGCACACATCTTCCACCACCACACTGGCATGGTCCATGCGGATATAGCTCCCCTGCTGGAAAGCAGGAATGTTAAGGACGTTTAAAACGGCAGTGGCCATGGCCGCGGACATCAGTTTTAACTCGAAACTGACATTCACAACGATCTCTAAAGGCAGAGGGACCATAAAAACAAGGAAAATAATAGGAAATAAAATCTTTTTCAAAACATCCTTGCCCCAAACACCCAGGACAAATCCACTGATAACAAGGATCATGGAAAATCCGGAAGTAAAGTAAACCTGAAGGAGCTGGCTTATTAAATGAAGGGCAATGCCTAAGGCAAACAACCATAAGCCTTTTCCCGAAGGAACGGCTTTAATATTCTTCAAGACTCCGCGTTGCTGCCAGATCAGGACAATACTGATCAGCGGGACCAGTATTCCATGGCTATAGTAAGAACCATACTCAAACCATCTCTCCCACATCCATTGAAGTGTAGACAGATAGGCCAGGATAAACAAAAGGAATAAAATACCAATTTTAGGTAAATTATCCGCCCCCCAAGATCTTCGCATAGCATAAGTGTGCCACGAAAGTTATTTAAAGACAAGGAAGGAATATCAGAAGGAAGGAATATCAGAATGGGAATAGGGCAGAAAAAATTTGATTTGACCAATCATACTAAAAAAAATAGAATGCCTGATATTATGATTTCAGAACACCTGCAACGGTTTATCCTGACCAGCATTGAATCCGTTCCTCATTTGGAAGCCATTCTTCTGCTCAAATATAATGCGAATAAAGAGTGGACCGCGGACGAAGTTGCTGAATCGCTCTTTATCAAGGAGAAGAACGCTCAGAAAATCCTGGCTGATCTGCATGCCGTAAAGCTGATTGACTGCAGCGATAAGATTTATTTTTACAATCCTGTTTCTCCTGAGCTTAAAGAACGGATAGATGAATTGGCTGGAACCTATGCCAAACATCTCATTGAAGTCACCAATCTTATTCATTCAAAAACAAGCAAACAAGCACAGCAATTTGGAGATGGCTTTACGTGGTAAAGGAAAGGATTACTTATGGCAAGTTTAGCTTATGGGCTCTGCACGCTAACAGCTTTTGGCTGTGCTTTTCTCCTCCTTCGCAGCTTTTTTCGCAACAAGCGCCGGCTCATTTTATGGAGCGGTCTTTGTTTTGTAGGACTTTCCCTTAATAATCTTTTATTAGTGACAGATTATCTACTGCGGAACGTTGACCTTTCAACCGTGCGGCTTATTCCAGCGATCGTAGGGATGATGTTACTTATCTTTGGTCTGATCTACGAAGACAAATAGGAGAAAATATGAATAATAATTTCTTACTGGGCGTTCTGGCGATGGCTTCTTTTGTAGCGACCTTGTTCTTTTTAAAATTCTGGAGAAGCACCCATGACCGCTTTTTTCTTCTTTTTGCCGGCGCTTTTGGCATTGAAACCATAGGCCGCACCGGCCTGGCCTTGACCAATCCCTCGTTAGAAAGTTTCCCTACCTTCTATTTAATGCGCCTGGTGGCCTTTGGTTTGATCTTTGTTGCTGTCTTTGATAAAAATAGGGCCAAGTAGTTTGATTTCGCCTAAGAAGATAGAGTGCGGGGATAGTCAATTCAGTGCTTGAGGTTAATCACGTGGCGGGAATTTCCACCCAGCTCCTGCAATTTATTTTTAAGGGGATTAGGAAAGAATTTATAAAAGAGTCCCAGCGCCACAATAACCACGCCGGAAATGACAGCAACTGTCTGCAGAATCAGTATTGAAGTGTCATTCATAAAATTAGTTTAAATCTGGAAGTTGATCGTAAACATAATATCACGGCTTAAATGGCTGCGTATCATATCTTTAAGAATTCCGATAATTGGCCTCTAAAACCACGTCCTTATTAAAATCTAGGCTTTATGCTTAAACTCAATGCGAACGGCCAAAGGACTTTCCAATAGCTTGCAAATTTTTCGTCCCATAATTTTGGGTCAAACTCTTCTTTGCCACCGCCGGGATAGTTTGTCAATTCTCCGAAAACAATCCTTCCATTGACGTTATACAGATCGACCCTAACAAAATCCATGCCTTGGGACAGCAGTGAAGCAATTTGGAGCATTTTATTGAAATTTTTAGGCTCGTTCACGTTATTCTCAAAATTGTCATGAGCGTATTTGACGGGTAATAATGAGAAGTTGGTATCATAGATATTCCTCACATGCCTGGAAAATCTGTTTTTATCGATCTGTATAAACTTCGGCACGCCATTAAAACAAAAGAACTTGTAGTCATCAGGCACATTACCAACAGCTTCAATAAATTCTTCAAATAAAACAAGTGGCTTGATATTCTTATACGCCCACTCCTGTGAACCATCTGAATAATTCCTTTTCATCCATGTTTCGATTAATCCTTCCAGTTCTTCCAAGGATTGGTGGTTAAAATCTTTGACTATTTTAATGGCGCCGGAAAGATGATTGGGTTTCATAACGAAGGTATTGGGCAAATCCAAAGACCGCATTTCCTGTGCTGATTTTATCGTGGCATAGATGTTGGTCAGAATTTCCTTGCCACATCTTTCTTCTACATATCCCCTGACAAGGAACTTGTCCGCAAAAAGCGTCAACTTTGGATTGCGGTCAAAAGCCATCTTTAAATAGAGGCGCTCGGTGAAAGTTTTGGGACGCATGAAATCAGGCAATCTTCCAAATCTATAACGGTAATCATTAATTCTTGAAAACATCAAGGAGTGCTTGTAGAGGATTTGGACAAGTGGTTTAAAAAGATACTTTAATAGGCCTTTTAGGTTCATTGCTACCTCGAACTAGTTTAACTAATAGACTACCGTAAATAAAAAAGGCACAAAGTATGTGCCTTTTTTATTTTAGACAATCTGGAGTCCTATTCGGAGGACTGCTGGATGCCATGTCCAGTCTATGCGGCTGCTTTTGAGAATTTTCTTTTCGGCTTAACAACAGGGACTTTAAGCAGGGTCAAATCTTCTTCCGGTGCTATTAAACGTTTGTCCAGATTGAGAAACTTAACACGGTACTGAAATTTGCAATCCTTATTCCCGGTAAACCACAACTTCAAACTTGTTTGGCCATCAATGAGACCTTCGTAACCTGTTTTATTGTGTCTGACCAAAGATCCATCTTCAAACATTTAATGCTCCGTTTCTAAATAAAGCTGTTGTCTCGTTCCACATAACCCCGAGGGAATTTTACATATTACCAATGACCTTGTGAATCTCATCATAACAGATAAATCCGTTAAAGCAACAATGTAACATTACAGCAATGAAACTCATCGTAGTGTTAAAATACCATTTTTAAAAGCCTCCCAACTATCGGAAGTCTCATCCAGACGCCAATCACGCTCTTTATTGATGTTAAACCAATAGAAAGCTGCGATATGGGGATATTCGGTATTTATTTTAATAAAGGCGTCTTTGATCCAAATGGCTTTATCAAAATTATTCGTTTGTGGTTGCCGCGCGGCCCCTATTTCGCTGAGCATGATGGGTTTATTCCCAAAAATTTCGGAATGACTGACCAAATTTAAATAAATCTTCTTAAAGATACTGTCGAAATCGCCCCCAGCCCAATTATACCCATCTATCCCAATCCAATCAACGTATTGGCTTCCCGGATAATACTTTTTAAGCACATCCAGATAATAAGGTTCAAAATTGGGCGCCCATACAAATTGAATTTGATTGCCTAACTCTTTTTTAAAAATTCTATATACCCTCTGATAAGCAAGCACATAAGACATCGGACAATCCTGCCATGGGTACCATCTATGCGCAGACGTTCGCGGATTATCCGATTGAATCATCTCATGCCCAAATCTAAGACGAATGGCCCTGCCCGATTTTTTTATTGCTTTAGCAAATGATGTCAAATAAGAATCAACCTTGCCCTCATTTATTTTCTTAAAGGGATCTGTGAGATTCCCCGATTTATCTGTAGCATCTGCCCAAGGTTCCAATGTTAACATGGGAATGATGTGTGCAGGTAGCTGCTGACATCGTTTAGAGGGGAACTCAGGAAACTCATTACGGTCTGCATTAAATCCCAAAAACCAATTAATTGTATTTATCGGTCGGCCTAATTTCTTTTCAAACGATTCAATAGTTTCATTAGTAGGTAATTTTCCTGAACTATCAAACGTAGCAATCCCTACTTCAAGGGAACGCGCGTAGGCAAGATCTTCAAGATTTAATAATGAGAGAATAATGCCATAAGTCGTCAAAATCACCGCACACCAGCAAATAATGGCTTTGCCCGATAATCGAATTATATTTCTGATTAAAGATGAATTGAACACTAAACCCCTATTTGAACTGCTCCTTCACATTGGTCTGCATGATTATGTCTTAAAATGCCTGTAAATTCATTGTCATAAAAAAGGGCATGAGGTATTCTTTGGTTAAGAAACCAATTAACCCTGGCCTCGCGAAAGGCCAAACCAAAGGAGAC
>JANWIO010000126.1 GCA_025449835.1 Vampirovibrionales bacterium | reverse complement strand
GTAATGCCCTTGTTCCCTGTAAGCATTGCCAAGATTGTTGTAAATTTCAATATATTCAGGATTTATTTGAAGCGCTTGGCGATAAATCTCGATAGCCTGTTGCCATTGACCCAATGCTTGCAGTGAATTCCCAAGGTTATTGAAAGCTTCCAGGTAATTCGGGTTTGCTTGAATCGCTTTCTGATAATATTGCGCTGCTTCAGCAAATTGCTGCTGATGAAAAAAGAGATTTCCTAAGCTGTAATACGTAACAGAAGAAGATGGATCTATTTGAATAGCCTGAGTATAGGCATTCAACGCTTGAGCTGAATCCCCCATGGCAGCATAAACCATTCCCAAATGATTATAGTAATTGGCTTCTGATGGATTTTGCTGAAGGGCTTGCTGAATAAACTGAAGGGCCAACTGTTGATTGCCAAATTGGTGGGCCAGCACCCCCAGTAGGTGTAAGGCATCTGAGTGGGATTCATTTTCTTGTAAGATCTGTCGATAGTAAGATTCCGCTTGTTGAAACTCCCCCATTTGATGATGGGTCAGTCCTTTTGATAGGAGTTCCTCCAGATGATTCATACCCTCTATTGTAGCGGAAGTCTTGAAAAGTTTGAAAAGGGTGTTTTTCTATAGTTGTTTGGAAGAACGTTTCTTTGCGGTCTTTTTAGCCGGTTGTTCTTTATCGGATTTTAATTCCCGAGCAACTTTTTTAAAGACTGAATTCCAATCTCCGCGTGAAGGCTGACGGAATAACCGAAGTGATGGATACCATGGAGTATTATCCCCTTCTAACATCCAACGCCAATCGGGAAAAAAAGGTAATAACAACCATACAGGCCTGCCTAAAGCACCTGCCAGATGTGCCACGGCCGTATCAACCGTGATGACCAAATCAAGATTCATTAAAATTGCGGCTGTGTCTGTAAAATCCGAAATCTCATGAGACAGATCAATGATGTCATCATTATCAGTGTCTTGAATCCCATCGGGTTGCTCCATCTGAAGGCTGTAGAGCTGGACATTGGGGACCTTGGTCAGGGTCTTAAAACTTTCTATGCTGCAAGAACGTTCAAAATTCCGTTTATTGGTTTTGCTGCCAGCCCAGGTAATACCTATTTTTAAGCCTTTTTGAGACTCCAGTTTTTTACGCCATCGGGTTACTTTTTTGGTCTCAGCCTGAAGGTAAGGAATGGGTGTCGGAATTGTATTTATAGTAAGCGACAGAACCCGAGGGAGGCTCATCAAGGGTAGATGGACATCAAAATCTGGCATTTCCTGAGACGTTTCTGAACGCTCGATAAGGGTATCCACGCCTTGAATTCCGTTTAATATCTCTTTAAGACCATGATGACACTCGAAAATCACCTCTCCGCCTTTTTCCTGAACCTGGGGTAAAAAGCGAATGAACTGAAACGTATCTCCAAAACCTTGCTCATCATAAATTAAGATTTTTTTGCCGTTTAATGGTGAACCATCCCATAAAGGCTGTTGATACGTGCGAGGGGGATAGTCTTTCTTGCGAAAGCGCCATTCATATTCTTCCCATCCTTTTGGGTAATTGCCGGATAAAAGCCAGGCAATAGCGCGATCCCAATGGGCATCTACTAAATTGGGTTGTATAGAGAGTGCTTTTTGAAAATAATCCAAGGCCTCCTCTATTTGGCAAGCGCAGAGCGCAATATTCCCAAGATTGCTGTAAGCATCTGCATATTGAGGTCTTATTTCTAATGCTTTCCGAAAATGCTCAATGGCTTCTTCGTCATTGCCTTCTTCTTGGAAAATAATGCCTAAGTTGTTTTCTGCTTCTGGGAAGTTGGGGGCCACTTCCAAAGCTTTTACGTGAAACTTTTTGGCTTCCTCTAAGTCTCCCAGGGCCTGCATAATACGTCCTATGTTTGTATAGGCACCTGCAAAATTTGGGTCAAGTCGCAGGGCTTGTTCATAACAAGCACGGGCTTCCTGGTTCAGACCTTGTTGTTGTAAGACCGTTCCTAAATTATTGTAAGCATCTACGTATTGAGGATTCAGTTTTAAGGCATTTGTATAATACATCTTGGCTTGGTCAAGCTGATTGAGTGATTGAAACATGATGCCAATATGGCAATGCACAGTAGCATTCTGCGGAGCAAGGTTTAACGCTTTTTCATAAACTTGAAGGGCTTCAGCGGTCAACTTCTGGGCTGATAAAGCCCTTGCTTTATTGATATAGGCATCCACATAATCAGGCATCAAACGAATGGCCTGGTCTGCAAGGGTTATGGCAAGGTCAAGTTGGCCTTGTGTGTATCGGATGACGCTGAGGTTGTTATGAAAGGCAGGTACTTGAGGATTACTTTCAATGGCATTGAGAATGAGCCCAGCAGCTTTGTCGAGTTCGCCCCGGGAGAACAAGATCATGCCCAGTAAGTGGAGGGCGTCAGCTTGTTGGGGTTGTTGCTGAAGAATTTGATGATAAAGGGCTTCAGCCTGGTCATATCGACCTGCTTGGTGATGGTTTAGTGCAGTTGATAAACGTTGTTGTAAATCTGCCTCAGTCAAAAGGTTATCCATGGATAAATGTTTTGCTCCATCGTTGCCAGTTGTTTGGCTAATTGATGCCGATCAATACAGTTTCCTTTTTCACAATAGTGAAGGTAAAAGGCGAGAGCATCATCTGTGTGGAGGATTCGTTTGTTTTTACCGTTTATCTGTTACTGCGTCGCACTGAGTTTATCGTCGACCATCAAATAATTGGGGGCAAGAAATTTTGAGAGACATTTTAGTTTTAAATGAGACGGTCGATACAGATTTTGCAAAACAATTTGCTCTCAATGGATCAATGCTTTCTATGAGTATAGAGGAGTAACCTGGAATGAATTATAAATTAATGGTGAGTCTCATGGCTGTGATCTGCCTTTTATCTTCTGGCTTTGCCTTTGCAACACCGGTTTCTGAAATTTCAAAATCCCTTCAAGTGCGTCAAAATCAAGCTTTAAACGATGCCAATATGATTCCGATTCATTATGTTCAAAGAGAATTGAAGCCATCACCTGTTAAATTAGAGGTGGGAGACCAAATTCCTGCTTCCCCTCAGTACCCCAGAACCTTACAATCCAATGACAGTATGGATCAGAGCCAAAGCGAATTGTTTAATCTACTTTTCAAAGTAAGATAAACCCTTTCTGTGAAAAGATTTGCTCCATTCGTCTACTGTTTATCGTTCTTTTAATAATATGAATAATTTATATTTTTGATAGTATCATCTTTAATAGACGTATTGATTGCTATTGGAGTAGAAGATGGACTATCGCCACCTGGGGCTAACGTCATTAAAGGTAAGTTTGCTTTGTTTAGGTACGATGACGTGGGGGGGGCAAAATACAGAGCTTCAAGCACACCAACAACTTGATTTTGCAATAGACTCCGGGATTAATTTTATTGATACAGCTGAGATCTATCCACTTCCACGCCAAGAAGAGACCCAGGGAAGGACGGAATCTTATATTGGCTCATGGTTTGCTTCCCGCAAAAATAGAGACAAGGTTATTTTGGGAACGAAGATTGCAAGCTGTGCTCCGGGAAATTCAGGTAATCCGGGTGAATTAACCCGTTTCAACAAAAAAAATATTGAACAGGCACTTGACAATAGCCTTAATCGACTGCAAACCGATTACATTGATCTGTACCAACTGCATTGGCCGGATAGAGAAATAAACAACCTCTACCGACTGGGGTACCAGGATACTGAAATCGATCATTCTGCATTGATGGAAGAGACTTTAACGGCCTTAAATGAGATGGTGCAAGCCGGAAAAGTTCGCTATATTGGTGTTTCAAATGAAACTCCCTGGGGTTTGATGAAATATTTGGAAGTGGCAAAGTATCACCATCAACCCCGTGTTGTGAGTATCCAAAACCCTTACAGCCTGATAAATAGAACATTTGAAATTGGGTTGGCTGAGGTGGCCATCCGAGAACAATGTGGATTACTGGCATATTCCCCCTTGGCTTTTGGGATGCTAACCGGGAAATATCTCAAGGGTGCAAGACCCATGGATAGCAGGATTACTTTATTCGAACGTTATATTCGGTACGCCAATCCACAGGCAGAACAGGCCACTGAGCGCTATGTGCAGCTGGCGAAAGAATTTGGGGTCAGTCCAGCACAAATGGCGCTCGCTTTTGTGAGCAGTCGTCCTTTTGTCACCAGTACTATTATTGGGGCAACAAAAATGGAACAATTACAGGAAAATATTGAGAGTCTCCAGGTTAAGCTGCCTCAACCGATTTTAGACCAAATTGAAATGATTCATCATGAGATTCCCAACCCTGCTCCATAGTGCTTAGGCTTTCTTGTTGGTATCGGATTTCTAAGGTGCTCTGACGCAATATCAAATTTCTGATTCAGTTTGGGAAAAGCGTAATTATTCCTGTTGACTAATTTTTAAAAAGGGCTTTTCAGTGTTATTAAAAATAATTACAGGGCAACTCGCCTGCTGAAAAACTTCTTGGGTCGTGCTGCCCATAAAATATTTCTCCACTTCATGATGTCCTCTGGTTCCTAAAATAATCTCATCAATATTTTGTTCTTCGGCGTACTCACAAATTTCGAGGGCAGGGGTTCCGCAGCGATATTCGACTGCGTTAATTTTAAAGCCGTCTTGCTTGAGCTGATGTTCAGCATTTTTTAAAATCTTTTCCGACTCAGCCTTAGAAGGATATCGATAGCCCCCTTCTGGAGAAAAATCATAAATATTGAGCAAATAAATTTCAGATTGTTTTGGATTTAAAAATTGAGGAAGCCACGCCAAGGTTCTTTTAGATGCTTCTGAGCCATCCAATGGCAATAAGATTTTATAGGGATGTCTTTCTTCTTCAATCAGGGTTAATTCTTTAAGATGGCTGATCTCAAGAAATGGTTTTTGAGTGTGATTTAATACCAATACGGGTTGATGGGCTTCTTCGAAGACTTTTTGACTCACCGTTCCCATAAATTGTTCTGTTAACGTATGATGAAAATGAGAACCCATTATAATTTCATCAATCTGTTTTTCATCAGCAAAGCCACAGATTGTTTCAACAGGCGAACCAAGACGAGAAGCCGATTCAATCACCTGAAATCCATGGTGCAATAAAAACGTTTTTCCCGTTTCTAAAATTTGATTTACCTGTTCCATTTCTTCAGCATTGCCAATTGCGGTTTCTGGATAAATCGTTAACAAAAACAGTTGGGCATTATTTTTATCCAAAAACTGGGATGCCCAGCTTAATGTGGCATTTGATCCTTTTGAGTCATCAATGGGTATGAGTATCCGCATAGCGTCCCTTCGACTTGAAAGTAGGGCTCTCTTCCACAAGGATAGCACTGCACGTCTTTTAAAGGGATTCGCTAATTGTCTAGATTTTCAGTGAAGGATTGACACTTAATTTTTATTGAGAGGAATAGGGGGGCAAGACTCCTTCATAAGCTTCTTCCCAAGCAGATTGAAGAATACCGCCCAACGTTTCCTGAGCCGCTTTAATCTGGGGCACCAAAATTTCATGCTTTAAACGCTCTGCCAAGATGGCCTCATAATTGTCGGCTGATTTTAAATTTCCAGGATCTTGGAGCACTTGTTTTTGAATATCAACCATTTTAAAAATCATTTTAAAGCTGTTTTGGGCAATATTTAAAATGTCCTGCTGGATAGTGGCTTTGGTGACATGTGGCAATACTTTTCGACGTCGATTGGCATCTTGTACAATTTTTGTATAAAGCGGATCGGACTCTTTTAGGATATCGCCTTCGAGGAATATATGAATCATTTTGTCTGAAGGCCCTGACAACGGCCAATCGAAAAATTCTGTGGCATGGAGAGGGACAAACAAATCGGCGACAAAATGGGCTAAATCACCGGCATACACTCGTAACTGATCGAGTAAGGATTTTTGCAATATGGGGTCCATTTTGTTGCCATCAAAAGCTTGAAACCCTTGGACAATTTTTTTAAGGTGCTCAACGACCTGTGAATAGGCCTCACCAATGGAGGTCATTAGATTAGGGGCTTCTTTAGAGATAGTATCTGGGGTCAGCGGGTTTTTCTTCCATTCTTGCTGATAAAACTCAAGCATTTGTGGTGAAAATTCCCGTTGAATATCCTCCCAACTGCGCTGTTCAAGTGATAATGGTTCTCGGTGATTGCCACGATGTTCTAAATCAATATAATGCTTTTGAGGGACCGGATTTACCAGGTCTTTTAAATCGTTTGCCCTATCAATTTTGGCTAAATTTTTGTTTAAAAACTGTTTCCACCACTGAATTCCCAGAGGACCACTATCTTTTGCTTTTGGCTTTTCCTTGGACAACTTTTTGCTGAGTTGTTCAAGTTTTTCAGTGGTCTCGGGCATTCGATCGATGGCAACAGCATCAATATGGTGGTGGGTATGGCTCCTAAAGCCAAACCGAGGCGAGATAACCGGTGAAAATTTCACAATGACGCTTCAAAGTCCTTAAACGTTAACTGGAAACCAATTTAAATATTACATAAAAGAATGTTGTTGTTTTGAATCGTTGGTCTGTTTTTTACATTTTTTAACATCGGCCCATTTTATGTCTCTGTCGGATGGTTTTGTAGCCATTGTATGAGCTTTTCGAGTAATCCCACTTTGAGGCCCCAGGATGGACCGAATTGAATCTGAGTAATATCGAAATAAGACAAAATTTCATCCAGAAAAACCAGCTTTTTAACAAGTTTTATGGCATCCTTGGGGTCTAAAAATCTTTGATTCTCGGTAATCTGCTCCAACCAGCTTAAATTCGGGGGTGTCAATATTTCTTGGATGATTTTGAGGGTGAGGGGCTCACGATAAAGATTAACAGCGAATTGTTGTTGGTAGCATTTTCTGAAAGCTTCCCACTCAGAGGCAGTTTTAATAAAAGCCTGACGATTTTTAAAGCCTTCTCGTTGCGATAAGGGGATTTCAGCGTGAAGTTTGGTCTGAATTGCTTGCCGCAATCCCGCAATGCCTTCAATGTCTGTTGGATTATTGAGGGGCAATCGCCCTGTTCCAAGGGGTAAAATCTTTATCTGGGCTTTTTCAATAATTTCTGAGCCTTGACCCGGGATAATTTCAGTACTCCCGCCGCCGATTTCTAAAACCAGGTTTTTCCCGTGAGGTGGGCCGGTATAATGTTTCATAACACTGGGATAAACCAGGCAGGCTTCTTCAAAGCCATCAATAATTTTTAGGGGAATTCCCATGGCGTTGGCACAGTTTACCATTTCTTCCCCATTGGTAGCGTCTCTTAATCCAGCTGTGGCAGCTGCAATCAAATAGGACGGTTTTACATTGTATTGATTCAGCAAGTTAATTCCCATTTTAAGCGCATTTTTAAAGACAGACTCTGCTTCTGGTGATATTTTCCCAAATTCACCAATACTTTTCCCAGAGATTAAAGGGTATCGAGCAGTTTTAATGGATTTGTCCGGAAGCAAAATGAGGATTTCCATTGAATTGCCCCCAATATCAATGGCGGCCATGGGTTCATCAAGCTGCAAGTTGGGTAAGTATAAAGGGATATCCTGGGTATCTGGAGCACCCTCTTCATCGGGTGAGTTTGTTGGGTTTGTGACCATGCTTTTGAGCCTTTTTCACGACGAGCTTGATGGTTCCGACAAAAGTCCTTGATCTTCTGATGGGGGAGGAGTGTGATGGAGTTTTTCAAATGATTCATCAATTTCCATAAGAAGATCTTCAGCAATATTTCCAGGGACTGCACCATGGTGAATTAAATCTGTGAGAACACCACGACGTATGGATAACATTCGGACTTGTGCATCCATTTTTTCTTCGGTCTTAATGAGTGTGGAAGAGAGGTTTAACGCTTCCATTTCTTTTTCTAAGTCTTGGACTTCTTCTTTCAAGTCTCGTTCGATGCTTCTGGCAACCCATGGGGCAATTTGCCCAGTTTTTTTCTGAACTTCTAACTGTCCCAATGTCTGTCGACTAATAAAGAGTTTTGTTTTGAGACGTTGATACAGATCAAGTTCCGGAAGAACCTCAGTGATGATTTTTAATTTTTTGAGCAGCCAAGAAAGAGAAAGGCCTTGCCCCAATAGGCTGAAAAGCACCACACCAAATACCATCCCAATGAGCAGTGAGCGTTGTGGCATCGTGACTGGTAAGCTCAAAACCAATGCCATAGATAAGGCGCCACGAAGCCCACCCCAAACCAGCATATGTTGCCAAGGTGTTGGGATTCTTAACTGCGCCGAGGATTTAAGGTTGAAGAATGGGACCACCCCATAAACTGCAATACATCGCCCGATTAAAACTGCAACAATGGCAATGACAATCGATTCCCACTGAGCTAGCAGAAACTGAATGTGGATTTCGAGGCCAATGAGGAGAAATACCAGTGAATTTACAAAAAAGGCTGCATATTCCCAAAAACTGCTAATAACGGTTTTCGTGGTCATACTCATCCCCTTTTGACGTCCCATTTCACCCATGACCAGCCCTGCTGCGACTGTTGCAATAACACCCGATAATTTAACACCGGGTGCAATTCCTGGGACTTCAATTTGATCTGCAAGAATAAAGGAACCATAAGCCACAATGGTTGTAAAAGTCAGTTCTAAAAGATGATCATTGACCAGCCGAGTGAGATACGAAAAGAAAATTCCGATAACACTACCGATAAGGATTCCACCGACGACGACAATTAAAAATTGAATGATGCCTCCAATAATGAGGGTATCCAGTCGCAAAGCCGGACTAGCCAACCCCAGTGCAACGATCGAAAACAGCAACTTAAAGATAACAACTGCTGTCCCATCATTAAATAGACTTTCGCCTTCTACAATGGTTGTAAAACGCTGGTCTACATGCATTTGCTTAAACAAGGCTAGCACACTTACTGGGTCTGTTGCCGACATCAATGCGCCAAACATCATGCTGACCAGAATCGGCAACCCAAGGCCATAACTTAGGATGATTGCGATAACCCCTGTCGACATGACAAGCCCAATGACTGCTAACAAGGTGATGGGAAGCCAATTTTGGCTTAAGATTCTGAAATTCAGATTCCAAGCAGCATCAAATAAAAGTGCTGGGAGAAAGATGAGGAGTAATAGCCCTTCAGTTAGGTGTACTGGCGGTAAAACATTGAGTGTACTGAGTAAAAGGCCCGCCAATACCAGTGCAATGGTGTAAGGAACCTTAAATTGTTTTGCCCCAATTGCAACCAGGGCAGCAATTGCAACGAGTAATACCAAAAGTTCAATATTGATGGTGGATCCAACTGATTCCAAAATAGGGCCTCTGACTCACTGTGCAAAAGGGGGTTTATATTTACTTTAAGGGAACAATGCAATAAATGCAAAGCACCCTTTTGCTTGGGTTGCCAGAACTTTTTTGCATTTCAGTTTCGGCAATGGATTCTAAAGAAGGTAAAAGGCCAGGGCGATTGTTTCTTCTACTGACCTTATTGAGTCGTTTTGATGTGAAACGAGCCAACCTCCTGATTAGAAGGCTGGCTCGTTGAATTAACTACACGGTGGCATCGATTGAGACAAGTGGTAATGGAAAATTAACTAATAAGGGACAATTTGTTGGTACCGGAAGTGGATTGATCTTGAAGCCCGACAGTACTAGCGGAAAAAAGATTTTTATTGTTATTGTTACCGCTTTGCTGGCCTTGCTTTGCATCAATCAGTGATTGTAGGTTTTCAATCGCCCCTTTCCCAGGTGCTGGAATATTGGTAATGCCAAGCTGCTGAGCTTGGTTTACAAGATCTTGATACTCTTGTTTCTTTTGTTGCATTGCCGCAGGATCTTTTTTCTTCTGCGTACCTTGGGCGGATGAGGATGTTGCACTTGTAACGGGTGTTGATGACATGTTGTTTCACCTCCTTTTCAAACCATTGTGTGTATTTTTTCGAATTTTTCTGACTCAAATTAACGCTTTAGTTTTATAGTAAAAATATCGACTCATTTTGCAACTTCTTCAGTTTTTTATGCTGAACTACTCCCATCAGAGGTATCTCCGTCCGCATATGGGGATGGATCAAATATGGCGGAAGAAGGATCAATACTTCCTGAAAACAGCGTACTAGAATCCGGGAAAAGTGAACTACTGTCATTGAGCCCATAGGGATCCGTTAAGCTAGAGGTTGGGTCGCTATAATTCATTGCAAAGGGATCTGTTAATGAGGACTGATTTGAAAAAGCGCTTAACAGACTTGCTAAAAGTAAGAGAACAAGGCTTCCCAGTGGGTTCTGTTGAGAACTTGTACTACTGGTTGAATTTCCAGCGGTACCGCTGCCAGAGGTTCCTTTGTTCACTGATGTGCTGAACAAGTCTGTGGTTCCAGTCTGTTGTGTCGAGGCTACTGACATTGAATTCAGAGATTGAGACAAAGCGGTATTGAGTAAACCATTAATCGAGGCCATAATCTTGCTCCTAACAGTGGAAAAGAGGACATCACACAATTTCAATAATTTCTTAATAGTATAAAAACAAAATATGCGACTCCATGTGCTAGTAGAGTCAGAAATATTTCAACATTGTAAAGTGTCTATTTCACCACACTGCATGTGGATGAAGTTCTCTGAATAAAAGTCATTATGGGTAAGAGACTTTATCGCACTATCAAATTGTTTCAGCAATGCTACTTGAAAGTAATTTTATCCGATTAAAAAGGGATTATTTTGCTGTGTAGCTCCGTATGGTGTTTGTGATAAAGGCTGTCCACTGGGGGAATAGCCATATTGAGCGAGCATGCTGTAGGCAGGTCCCAGAATACTTGAGGCATTTGAAGTTCCCAACGGATCCAGGGAACTTCCATCTGGCGCCGTGAGTAACGAACTTGAACCATATCCAGCGTAGGGGTTTTGAGTTGACCCTAAGCCATAGTTAGTAGGGCTGCCATACATAGAGCTAGCATATTGTTGTGTGGGATCAGAATAGGGGCTGCCATACATAGAGCTAGCATATTGTTGTGTGGGATCAGAATAGGGGCTGCCATACATAGAGCTAGCATATTGT
>JANWIO010000125.1 GCA_025449835.1 Vampirovibrionales bacterium | reverse complement strand
GAGTCGAAGTTATCAATGATTGTAACTGACATCTCTGCCCACCCTTTCTGCAATCTGAATGGCTTTTAAAATGCTTTTGGCTTTGTTTCGGGTTTCCTCATATTCTGCAACAGGATCAGAGTCATACACAATACCAGCCCCGGCATTGACATGGGCCTGCCCGTTTTTAATGAGTGTTGAGCGAATGGCAATGGCACCATCCATATTACCCAGATTATCGAAATAACCGACAACGCCTGAATAAATGCCGCGTCTTTCGGATTCAAGTTCGTTTAATAAATGCATTGCCCGAATTTTAGGCGCTCCACTAACCGTGCCTCTGGGAAAACAACTTTTAAACACATCGTAAATGCTTTTATCTGTATGAAGCTTACCGGACAGTTCTGTTGCTAGGTGCATCACATGGGTATAGCGTGTGAGGGTTGCAATCTCTCCCACTTCAATACTGCCAACTTCACACACCCGCCCCAGATCATTTCGGCCTAAATCGACAAGCATGCGATGTTCTGCCAGTTCTTTTTCGTTGGAAAGGAGCTCTTTTTCGTATTGTTGATCATCTGATTCGGTTAACCCTCTGGGACGCGTGCCAGCCAAAGCCCGTAAAATAACCTCTCCGTTTTGGCACCGAACAAATGTTTCAGGAGAAGAACCCAGGTAAACAAAGTCAGGGAATTTGAGGTAATATGAATAGGGTGAAGGGTTGATGGCTTGAATGGCTCGGTAAATATCAATGGGGGCACAGGTAATGGTTCTGCTGAAACGATGAGACACAACAATCTGGAAAACTTGTCCTTCCTGGATGTAGTCTTTAGCCTTAAGAACATTGTCGCAGAATTCTTCCTGGCTTAGGGGGCCACTGACGGCGTTAAAGATGGCATCTTCGGACACATCGTTATTGTAAAACATGGGGAACAATGGGCCGTTTTGGGCAAGCCGTGATCGAATGTCATCCCATAGCGCTTTGGCTTGGTTTTCTTCACGGTAAGAAAGGAACGTGATACGGCGATACAAATGATCAAATAAAATCACCGAATCGTATAACCCATAGTATCCATCGGGAACATCTAATGGATCCGAATATTGTTGTGGAATATTGTCAAAATATTGGGTTGCGCCATAGCCCATATAGCCTACCCAGCCTCCTGTAAATGGGAAGTCTAGGCCATCTGAAGCTAAAGGCATTTTGGGTTGATGTTGTTGTAATATATCCAATGGGTTGGTAAAGGGAACGGTTTCAATGGTGTCTTGCTGCACATCTCGGAGAGTTGCAATGCCTTGGTGAAACGATACTATTTTGATAGGCGAGATACCAATAAACGAATACTGGGCAAGACGGCTATCCCCATCGGTACTTTCCAGAAGAAAAGCAGTGGGTTCTTCCCGGCTGACTTTGTAGAAAAGTGAAACAGGCGTTTCTACATCGGATAAAAATGAAATAATGGTTGGTGATGTCATCTTACTTAAACCCCTATCAGTACAGCTTCTTCTTTTATAATTTCTTCTCTGCCAATTGCCTGGGCAACAGCATCAATTTTAGGAAGTAAAGATTCTAATGTCTCTAAAGAAATGGCCTGTTCTGCATCTGAGATAGAGTGGTCTGGATTGGGGTGTGTTTCAATCATCAATCCATCTGCTCCTACGGCAACTGCGGCTAAGGCTGTTGGCGGAACCAAGCTTCTCTGACCAGTGGCATGACTAGGGTCAACGATAATGGGTAAATGGGTTAGTTCTTTTAATTTGGCCACGGCAGCAAGGTCAAGGACGTTTCGAGTCGCCGGATCAAAGCTGCGAATACCGCGCTCACACAGAATTACCTGCTCGTTTCCTTCGCTCAGAATGTATTCAGCCGCCATCAAAAATTCTTCTAGCGTTGCCGATAATCCCCGTTTGAGGAGGACAGGTTTGTCTTGTTTTCCCAAGGATTTCAGCAGTTCGAAATTTTGCATATTGCGAGAACCCACTTGATAGCAGTCAACAAAAGCTTCTGCTTGTTGGATTTGTTCCTGGCTCATGATTTCTGTAATCACAGCCAAGCCCATCTGTTCCCGGATGGTGTCTAAAATTTGAAGCGCCGTTTCTCCTAAGCCTTGAAAACTATAAGGCGATGTTCGGGGTTTAAAGGCACCACCTCTGATGCAATGACAGCCCAGTTTTTTTAAAGTAAGGGCAACTTCGTAGAGTTGTTCAAAGGATTCTACGGAACATGGTCCAGAAATAACTTCAATATGGGGTGATCCAAAGTGACATTCTCCAACTTTGACAATTGTTTTGTGATCAGGATGTTTTTTTTCGTAACATCTTTGGCTATTCACTGTTTTTCCCTTTCCTGTTTTGTTTTAGTTCAATTCTTTATAACGAGAAACCGCAGGATTTTATATAGCCTGCGGTCTAATAAATCTTAAGTATTGATACTTGAGCTGGTTAATGGAGGTTGTTTTAACGCAAAAACCAATCCTGCAGGCGTTTATTTTGCAAGCGCCACCAAGTCCATTGAGGTGATTTTCTTGATATTACAGGGGTTTGAGACATTTCGTAAAACATATCCTACTCTTTGGGTTTTATTATAAGGGGTATTCATTATAAAACCAAGGGCTTTATAAAATTGCCCGTTCTTTTCAAAAAGGCTTCTTTTGTTCAAAATGAGCTTACTATCTGTTGTTTGTTATGAATGACATGTTGAGTCGTAAAAATAACACTTCCGTATACGTAAATTTCTGGCTAGCGTCTCGTCACTAGTCAATGCTAGAATGAAAGCATAGGTAAGTAAGATAAGAAAGAAAGACCAATGATTGACTTGCATATGCATACAACATTCTCTGACGGTTCGATTTCACCAGAAGAGTTAGTTGCCATGGCAATTGAAAATGGTCTGGAGGCGGTTGCAATTACCGATCATGATAATACGCAATCGTATATACCAGCCATGGAAGCAGCCAAAGCAACGTCTTTGGAAATTATTCCAGGGATTGAAATCAACACATGGTGGCAGGGGCATGAAATTCACGTTTTAGGATACTATATTGATCCTGAAAATGAATACCTGCAGGAGGTTTGTCAGGAACATAACTGTGCCCGGCAGGAGCAGATGACCCATTTCGTGGAGCTGATGCAGAAACAAGGGAAGGTTAAGATTACCCTTGACGATATTAAATCTTTTTCCCGGCCAGGTGGGACCATTGGGCGCCCTCATGTGGCAAAAGCGATTGTCGAAAAAGGGGCTGCCTCCAATATATCAGATGCTTTCCGGAAATATTTAGTTCCCACGGCCCCCACATACCATCGCCGCGAAACCGTTCCACCCCATGAAGCGGTTGAAGCCATTTATGAAAGTGGTGGTATTGCCGTCATTGCCCATCCTGGCGAGATGGTGATTATTGAAGAACTTGCGACTGATCTGATTAATTATGGCCTTCGAGGTATTGAGGCTTATCACCGGAGTCATTCTCCGGCAGAGATTGAGTTCCATTGTAGTCTGGCAGAACGTCTGGGTTTAATCGTAACAGGCGGTACTGACTTTCACGGAACCGTGGATCTTTATCCACAATCTTTGAGCCGCCTTCATATGCCTGACTGGGTGTATGCAGAACTGAAAAAAGAGAAACAGCGCATCGACTTAAAATCGGTGAAAGCCTCGTAGAAATCGCATTCTGTTCGCATATTTTCTTAAGGTTGCTTTGAACTTCGATAGCATCGGAGTACAATAATTTCGAATAGTGAGTTATTCGCTTCGACCAACTTGGTTGAGCAGGGCCTGTATCCTGCCCTGCACCGCCCCTATTTTTCTATTGGGGCTTCGCCCCAAACCCCATTAAATCGGGTAAAGGGTGAAACCCTTTAAAAAAAATAGGGAGGTGTCCAGAGGAGGGCATGGCCTCTGGGTAGGGGCTTTCGCTAATACCACTAACTCGCCATTCGAGTTACAATGAGCCTGATATTTTTGTATTGGATGAAAGGAGAAAACAAATGCGTATTGCAAAGGATGTGACTGAATTGGTGGGGCATACGCCTCTTGTTTACCTCAACAAAGTAACAGCAGGTTGTAAGGCTCAGGTGGTTGTAAAACTTGAAAGTATGAACCCGTGCAACAGCGTTAAAGATCGCATTGGGAAAAGCATGATTGAAGCGGCTGAGAAAGAAGGAAAAATTCAGCCAGGCAAAACGGTTTTAATTGAGCCCACGAGTGGGAATACGGGGATTGCGCTCGCCTTTGTGGCGGCGGTTAAAGGATATCAATTAATATTGGTCCTGCCGGATACCATGAGCATGGAACGCCGAATTCTATTAAAAGCTTTTGGTGCTGACCTGGTTCTTACACCCGGTGCAGGTGGCGTGAAGGCAGCCATTGCAAAAGCCCAGGAAATCTTAAACAATACGCCTAATGGGTATATGCTGCAACAGTTTTCCAATCCTAACAATCCTAAAATTCATCGGGAAACCACGGGGCCTGAAATTTGGGAAGACACAGAGGGAAAAGTGGATATTTTAATCTCTGGAATTGGGACTGGTGGCACACTGACGGGTGTTGCTGAGTTTATTAAACCTAAAAAGCCTGAATTCAAGGCTGTGGCTGTTGAGCCCAAAGAAAGCCCAGTCCTTTCCGGTGGACAACCGGGTCCGCATAAAATTCAGGGGCTCGGTGCGGGCTTCATTCCCGAAGTTTTGAAGACTGAACTGATTGACGAAGTGGTCCAGGTATCCAGTGATGATTCTATTGAGATGGCTCGGCGACTGGCGAAAGAAGAAGGTATATTGGTGGGTATTTCTGCCGGTGCAGCGGTTCGGGCAGCTCTTGAAGTCGCTCAACGTTCTGAAAACACGGGTAAACTCATCGTGGTTGTTATCCCAGACTTTGGTGAACGTTACCTCAGTTCGATTCTGTTTGAATCCTTGCGGCAGGAAGCTGAACACATGGAAGCAGTCCTCGTATAAATTTGATGTTTTGCTTCTTTAAGTCGATTCAAGAAGATATCGGTGCCGTTTTTGAACGGGATCCAGCAGCGAAATCGTTGTTGGAGGTTTTGATATGCTATCCTGGCCTTCATGCCCTTTGGGTACACCGGGTAAATCACTGGTTATGGACACATGATTTTGTATTGACAGCCCGGTTTTTCTCCCAAGTGGCTCGTTTTTTTACGGGGATTGAGATTCATCCTGGGGCTCAAATTGGCCGCCGATTTTTTATAGATCATGGCATGGGGGTGGTTATTGGAGAAACTACTATCATTGGAGATGATGTAACGCTATATCAAGGAGTAACTCTTGGCGGAACTGGTAAAGAAAAAGGAAAGCGCCACCCAACCCTCAATAATAATGTATTTATTGGTGCTGGGGCCAATATTTTAGGCAATATTACCATTGGTGAAAATTGTCGGGTGGGGGCGGGATCTGTTGTATTAAGAGATGTGCCTGACAATTCAACTATTGTGGGTGTTCCTGGACATATTATCTATAGAAATGGCCAACGGGTGGTTATTACGGATCCCAAAGAAGTCAATGATCCTCTATCTGATGTGCTTGTTAGTTTGGCTCACCAGGTCCAAGAACTAAAGCAGAAGTTGTATGATTTTGCGCCGGATGCCCAGGCATCTTCGTTACCTCAGAAAGAAGATACAGATGTGTTCCTTGAAAATATTTTATTACCGGGTGAGCGAGAATCCTCATAAAAAATACTTTTAAAATCCTAAAACCCCCTTCTGTTTGTTACAGAAGAGGGTTTATAATGTCTGACTACAAATTACACATTTTTGAATTACCCTACAAAACTTCTGGATATTTTGTTGTTTTCCAATGGGATAGTGTTCTCTCTCTGTATGTATAAAAACAATAGAACTTCGTCTTGATGATAGGATGTTAAAAATTTGTTACATTGCTCTTCGGTATCAGAAATACGTTGAGATACTGGCACTTTGAGGAGGCAAGCGAATTATAAAATTTTAGAATAAAATCCTTTCAAAAATTTTATAATTACAGATTACCCAGTTGGGTAATAAACATCCCCGAGTGGTTTAAATTTAAGGCCATAGTGTGCATAATTAATATAGTTAAATAGACGATGTGGTCTAATGAAAGGTTTTCAAAAGCGGATCAATAATCAGACATTCAGTGGGGGTATTGGTCCATATGAGGTAAGTCTACCAGACTTGCTGCGGGGCGGAAAAATGAGAAAGGAGTATCTCCTCGATTGTGATGGCATCAGAGCAACTTTTTAAAGGAACAGTTTTGGTTATTGAGGATAACCTCTTAAATCTGGATATGGCGTGTGAGCTACTGGAAATGGCTGGGTTTAGGGCCTACCAGGCCATGGATGCTTTAACGGGAATTCGGATGGCAAAAGATCTTATGCCGGATATTATTTTAATGGACTTGCATATGCCTCAGACCGATGGGTTTGTGGCAACCCAAATGATTAAAAATGAACCGAATCTAAAAGAGATTCCCATTGTTGCCTTTACAGCGCTTGCCATGCAAGAAGATCAAGAAAAGGCCATCATCTCAGGATGCAGCGGTGTTATTTCAAAACCCATTGATATCAACAGTTTTGCACAAACGGTTGGAGGTTATTTAAAAGAGAAGCCTCCTACCCAAAAAACGAGTCCGAAAACCCCTGAAAATACTTCCCAGAAAGAGGTAAAGCAGGTCACAAAAAAGGGAGACTCCCTTCAAAATCAGATTAAAAATACCACTCCCTATAATTATGACAAACCAAATTTTTCTCAAGGCATAGAAAGAGTTCACTCATTGGATATTGAGCCACATAAAATTTTGGTGGTAGATGATAACACCATGAATGTTGAGCTGTTACGCGATGCCTTGGAAAATATGGGCCAAACGGTTATTACAGCCTATGGTGGAAAAACGGCCATTGGTTTGGTGAAACGTGAAAAGCCAGATTTAGTTTTGTTAGATATTATGATGCCTGATATGGATGGCTATGCTGTGCTTGAAATTTTGAAGAAGGATCCAGAAATGGCAGAAATCCCTGTTATCTTTATCTCAGCACTGAATAAAACCCAAGACATGGTGCGAGGCTTTAAACAAGGGACATTTGACTATATTACCAAGCCCTTTAAAATTGAAGAGGTGAAGGCCAGAGTGCTTTCATCATTGCGGATTAAAGACCTTCAGGACAGTTTAAGGCGAGAACGGGATAAATTAAACGCTATTTTTCGCTTTTCAGCGGATGGGATTGCTTTAATGGGGCTGAACCACGAGATCATGCGTGCCAACCCTGTTTTTGGAAAGTGGTTTAATTTGGCTTTATCATCTGAGGGAAAAACATCGACTCCGGTTGGTTTTTTTAAACTCATTGGATGTCAATGCTCTCACAGTGAGGCTTGTCCACTGCATGCAGAATCGTTTTCTCTTGAATCGCTCCAAACCTCAAAGACAACTTCCGATGATATGATTCTGGAAAATGCCATCATTACGGATCGAAATGGTCAGCCTCGATATTTAAGTATCCATTATGGAAAGATCTCCACTGCAATGGATGATCCTCTAGAAGGTTACGTGGTGGTTCTTCGGGATGTAACGCAGGAGAAAACCATTGAGCAATCCAAAGAGACTTTCGTTGCCTCATTAACCCATGATCTGAAGACGCCCATTCGTGCTGAATATCAAGCTTTAGACTTATTGAAATCAGGGAATTTTGGTCCTTTAAGCGAAGAGCAAGCAGACATTCTCAAAGAAATTATTCAGTCAAATCGTTATATGTCTCGTTTGGTGGATAGTTTGCTGACGACATATATGTATGAAGAAGGCAAAATGGAATTGAAACTGGAGCTGATGGATATTAATAACTTGATTCAGGATGTCCTTGCGCCATTAAAAACCCTGGCGGCAGAAAAGGAACTTTCATTGGTCCTGGATTTGGGTGATACGTTACCTCACGTTTGGTTAGATCCCATTGAAATGCAGCGGGTCTTGAATAATCTGATTCAAAACGCTATCTCTTTTACGCCCAATGGGGGGCAGGTTACAGTTTCAACCTATAATAATCAAGAAAAACAGCTTTGGGTCTCTGTAGAAGATACAGGACAAGGGATCACTCCAGAGGATTTACAAACCCTTTTTGAACGATATAAGTCTATGGCGAAAAAGTTTCGTCAAGTGGGAACCGGCTTGGGGCTTTATCTCTCTCGCATGATTGTAGAAGCCCATGGAGGGCAAATTCAGGTGGAAAGCGAGGTTGGCAAGGGTAGTCGATTCTTTTTTAGCTTGCCAGTTCTCAAAAAAGGTGAACGCCCACAGGCTATCCAAAATAAAGGTTATCGCGTTGAAACCTTAACATCCAACGTGTCTTAAAAGCATTTAAAAATAAGCGTTTGTAGAAATCGTTCCCAAAGTAAACCTTTGTAACGATTAGAGGCCGATCGCGCAATTTGGGCTCTTATTGATTTTTTATTTAAGTATAAAAATTTTTGGTGACAAGGTTATAACAGTTGTGCAAAAGGAGAGATGCCCTATGCTTAAATCCATTCGTTTTAAATTTACCATTGAAGTGATTCGTTTTAGCTTGGCCACATGTATGCTTTCCCATGCCATTATGCGGACTTTGGCTTTTGAATAAAGAACAAAATGATTTGTAGGTACAAAAGGGAACAAGTTTAAGAGGAATTTGAAATGTCTTCAGCAATTTATAGTGATTTCGACTGGTCCGTGTCGGAAGAACCCGCTATTAACACTACCCTAACCCCCTTTTTAACGCTTTTATTAGAGACGGAGCAGAAGAAATTTTCACCTTATAATTTTGCCATCCCAACGGTTATTGATGAGTCTTTAAATAATTTTTCACCCTTCCAGTTTTTAAAGTGAGATTTAATAGGGTGTAATAACGATTAACCTGTAGGCTTGAAAATTTAAAAAATAAGCTGTTGAACGGGTTACTTGTCCAACACCTCTTGCACGGCTTTATAGGTTTTTCGATGCAACGGGGTTGCACCTAGCGTCGCCAATGCTTGTTTGTGAGGTGGTGTTGGGTAACCAGCATTGGTTTCCCAACCATAGCCTGGATATTTTTGAGAAAGCTCGATAATCATCGTATCTCGATAGGCTTTTGCGATGATAGAGGCTGCTGCAACAGCCGCAGAATGTTGATCTGCTTTTACATAAGCCCGTTGATGAAGTGATAAATTGGGAATTTTGAGCTTGCCATCAATAATGACCAGGTGGTTTGTGAAGGATTCTTCTGAAAATTGTTGAATGACGTGTTGAAGGGCTCGATAAGATGCCAGTAAAGATGCTTTGGCAACGTTTAATGTTTCAACTTCTTGTTGAGAGGCTTCCCCAATTCCCCAATATCCAAGCGATTTTAAGTGTTCTGAAAGGGCACCCCGTTTGTCATGAGTAAAATGGGGCGCTTTGGAGTCATCCAAATCGATAAGTTGCTCGTAGAGTGACGTATTTACAATGAGGTCATGTGGAAAGGCAAAGGCTGCTGCAACTACAGGGCCAATAATACTGCCACGCCCCACTTCATCAACGCCTAAAATACCCTTTAGGAAAAATTGCCCTTGTTGATTGTTTTCCTGAAGAAACTGTTCATCAAAAGCCAATAATTGGGCTAATTTGGATTTTCGTTTAGTTCGTTGGCCGCTCAAGGGTAATCCTTCCCAGTTTTCCATGCCGAAAATCTTTTAATATCGCTTGGGCTGTTCGTTTAAAATCCAATGCATCCCCTGGAAGCAAGTATCCCCTTCGCCGAGCAATTGTTTCAAGACTGAGGTCACTTTCTGGTGGTAAGTCCAGATTTTGCTGCAAAAGGCCCGGGTAGAAGGTATCCACCTGTTGGAGAAAAAACGGGATGATGGCTTCTTCATCAAAGGCGGCATCACCCACAGAATAAACACTGGCCAGGCGTTGGCCAGTTTCTGCTGATTCAAGTCGGGTGGGGATTAAGCCGGGTGTGTCTAAAAGCTCGACCATTGGGTGAATTCGGACCCATTGGGTGGTTCGGGTAACACCGGCTCGATGGCCGGTTTTGGCTTTTTTTTGTCCTACCAGGGCGTTTAAAAGGCTCGATTTCCCGACATTGGGCATACCCACAATACCCGTTCGCAGGGGGCGACGTTTTAATCCCTTGGCTTCCAGTTGTTTTAGTTTGGGTTCACCCAGTTTGCAGATGGCATCAATAATTTCAGATTTACCTTTACTGCCGGTGCTACTAAAAGAGATGACAGACGGATAGTGTTGTTGGAAATGGTTTACCCAATCCTTTGTCCAATACGGATCGGCTAAATCGGCCTTGTTGATTACCAACAATACCGGTCGTTTACTACGAATATTTTGAGATAATTTCTTATTCCACGTTGCCATGGGGATACGTGCGTCTAACACTTCAATGACAACATCAAGCTGTTTTAAAAGGGGTTGAAGCTCACGCTCCAGCTTGGCAATATGCCCAGGATACCATTGAATAATGGTCTCCATTAAACTTCAGCAGTTTGGCCTTGCTTTTTTCCTTTGGCTTCAGTATTGATTTTTTCCCGAATTCTAGCCGCTTTACCGGTTCTTTCACGAAGATAATAAAGCTTAGAGCGACGAACATCACCTTTACGCAATATTTGAATGGATTCCACTTTGGGTGAATGAATGAGAAAAACCCGTTCAACACCAACACCTTGGAATACTCTACGAACAGTAATGGTTTTGTTAACGCTTGCACCACGAACCTTAATGACAACACCTTCGTATGCCTGGGTACGCTCTTTGTTTCCTTCTTTAATTTTGATTTTCACCTTCACCGAGTCGCCGGGTTTAACATCTGGAAGGTCTTGCTTCAAGTATCGTTTTTCAACTTCTTTCAGCAAATCAGTGGCCATGGTCTATTTCCTTCTTTTACGTTTCTAATGCTGCTGACAGCAAATAAGTTCTGGTTGATACACTTTAGTTCAAACCAAGTCCTATCGTCAAGAGTGAGATCGAAGTTCAACATCTGTTGAGGAATCCTCTAAGCCACTTTTAGTGATTGTAAGATGGAAACTATTTTTTTGAAAATTTTCCCATCAACTCTCCTTCATCAATCACATGCCCGGCAAGGGCTCTTTTAACCGCCTCTTTATCAGCTCCGGGGGGGAGATGTAACTGAGTATCCAACGCAAAAACTCGGTAATAATAGCGATGGGTTCCAAAGGGTGGGCATGGCCCTCCATACTTTGTTTTTCCAAAATCATTTTTGCCTTGCACCCCATGGGGTGGAACACTGTTTTCGGGAATCTCTTTTGTTTTGGGATCAATATTCCAAACCAGCCAATGATACCAAATTCCCATAGGAGCATCGGGATCATCAACAATCAGGGCGAGACTTTTTGCTGAAGCCGGAACGTCTTCAATATGAAGCGGTGGATTGATATCTTTGCCAACACATGTGTATTGCGGTGGGATCATCTCCTCCTGATGGAATGCAGGGCTGGTGATTTTGATCATGGATTGTTTTTTCACCTCCGGTGATTGGGCCTGGCACTGGGTTAATGATAAACACCCTAGCGTAAAAAATAGAACCATGGCAATCGTCCACACGGCGGTTTGAGAGCGTTTTTGAAATGTCGAGCTTGTCATCATCGAAGGGTTTTCTGTTGTGACGCAATGGGATAATACAAAAAGAAAAACCGAATCACAAGTTTTGGACAGTTATAAAAAGCAAATCAAACAGTGAGAGATCTCATTGTTTAGATGAATTGAAGGGGATTACTCAGGCTTGTTGATGCTAAAAAAGGTTTTGATAAATAGGCACCATAAAGTCCTTCGAAGATAGCGCTTTCCACAGAAGCCATTCCTTGCCCATCAGAATGAGCGAGGATAATCCGTCCAACGGTTTTAGGCATTTTGCTGAGCTTTTGGATAAGCCCGGTTTTGGAGGACAAAACTTGATGGCCATAGCGTGTCAGGCGAACTTCCTGCAAGCTACCATTTGGGTACTGAATCACATCATGGAGTTCTTTTTCAAGTTTTTCGGCTAAATTTGGGGGGGGAGTTGTTTGAAGGGTGGCTCTGCCCGCATTGGAATTTCTAAAGGGGGCGTAAACTGTTAATACTGAAGGATAATAAGCCTTTTTTTTCTCAAGAGAAGTGTTTTGCTTCGGGGATGGTGGGGCAATAAAGTGGGTGAATGCCGGATTTGAGGAAAGCCAATTGTCATACCCTCCCTGAAAGACTTCTCGATCAAAACAGCAGTTGGCAACCAAATATGCCCCATACTGCATGCCAAACATCAAAGCTTGTTGCTCAGGAGACAATCCATTTAAAATTTGAAGTGCCGTAAAATAAGGAATGGCCAGAATCACCGATTTACTGGCAACCGTCTGAAAGCTAAAGGGATCACTGTTTTTATAGTAAGACGTTAAAACCTGATCACCGTTTTGTTGAATATTATAGACTGAGATTCCCGTTCGGTAGCGGTTTGTTCCGGCAACGTTAAGCAAATTGATGAGTCGTTGAACCAGATACGCATTTCCACCGGGGAATGCATAGATGGGCGTTGCAATTTCCGAATAAAAATTGATGCCCGCATACGCTGAAACTTCATGGATCATGCCACCCAGGGAGGAGCGACAATAAGCATCAATACAATGAATAAAATCAAGGGGATAATCGGCCTTGAGATAATCATAAAAACTAATTTGATCCAATTTTAAAGCTGCACTGGATGCATTCTCAATAGGTAGTACCGGAAAATCAGGTTGCTGTACGTACTTTTTGAGTTGTGCCCTCAGTTGTTCAAATGGTTTTGCAAATGGTCCTTTCGCAAAAGTTGTCCATTCCTTCTGTGTTCTCAGTGTGTTAACAGGTCTTTCAACCGGTGTAAGGGTTAGCCCCAACTCGTTGTAAAAAGACCCAAAGGGTTCTTGAGTATCTACTAAGTATGCAGAGCCTAGACTGTAAGGAATTCCTTTGTAGTGACCCTGTTTAGCGATGCCTCCCAGTTCGGAATCCCTTTCTAAAAGCAAAACATTTTCATCTCTTAATTGATAAGCGGCAGTTAGGCCACTAATCCCCCCCCCGATAACCACCACATCAAACGTATCAGAGGGGTTGGGGATGGGAAATGTTTTACTGTTTTGGAGCCTGTCTTGGGCATCGACAAAATCACCTGTCCAAGGTGGGACTTTAATGGGTTTTTTTAGGAAGGGCAGTGTATTTTCAAGCATATTGCACCCACTGAGGGTGGGAGACATGGTCATTCCCAGTCCTAAAAGTGCCATCAACTTTAAAAATTCACGTCGTTCGATCTTTAATTCTCCTTATCGGACAATTTGGGCTTATACAACGTGATCCAGGCGGTGATTGTGGTATTTGTTTCTTGGGCTGGGTAAAGTGTGAGTTGATTGAGCTGGTTGGGAATAAGATATTGCTGGATGGAACAGGTACATTTTCCATCTGTAGGGGGTGTGAGTTGCAGCGTGTGTCCGTTAATTGCAACACGAACAGGGGTCGTGCCTGTTGTTTGAACATGAAGAACGCCTTGTGATTTTAAAACATAAAATTGGGTTCTTTTGCCATGATCGGCTGTTGCGGACATGGGGAGTGTTCCGAGGGAAATACCGTTATAGTAATGTTGGAGAATTTGGACAAAAGAAGCGCCATGCTTCGATAAATAGCTTGCCCCATACTGGCTCATGCCAACGCTGTGTCCCAAACCACCACCAGCAGCGACAACCTCTGAAGGTACACCGTAGCGATTTTTGATGAAATTAAACACCACATTGGCGCTGGGTAAAAAATGCCCATTTGTACGAAGCACTTCTCGGATGACAAATTCTTTTTCCAGAGTCCAACTACCATTGGTCCCAACAATACGTAATTTCATAATTTTCCCGGAAATATCACGCTCAAGTGCTTCAAGTTTTTCAAGTCTGCCAATACTGGAACCTGGCGGAAATCCAGGTGAGATAAATGAATGAGTAAAGCCGTCTTCGTATGCTTTTGCCAGGTAATGATTAATGGTGTACTCCAGTAACCGGCTGCTCCAGCGTCGATGCCACCGATAGTTTGGAGAAAGAACGTCATCGCTTTTGATGTTGTCGTTGGTGTAATAGGCCCCTGCAGCGGCATCTGTAGAAAGGTCAATGCGAGGCCCAAAGTCGGGCTCTGCTTTAAGGTAGGGAATGGGTGTGCCTGGGAATTTTTTGGTTCCTGGATCAGAAAACGCATTTTGATAGTTTGCAGAATATCCGCCATTGGTTGAACTGTATAGGGCCAAGATGGGCTTTCCATCATAAAGGGCAAAGATACCTTGCGTGTCTTTAATGGCTTGTGTTGTTCGGGGGTCTTCGGTTTGTGCCCCATAATAGGCCTGGCAATACTGAGAATCGCAAATATCAAATTGAGGCCAGGGTTTTTCGCGTGGATGAATGGCATAGTTTCTGGCTGCAACGGCTTGTGCCTTTTCAGCTTCAAACCCAAACCGGTAGGGGAGTTCATTGGGAACAACTGCTTTCAGGTAGTCTTGTAAGGGGAGAATGTTCACAATGGAAAATTCTTGAAGGCCAGAATAACCTGGAGCAATCTCAAAAACGCCACGATATTCCGGGGTAACGCCATTGCGGCGAATGCTGGTCACTTTCAGTAGGCTATTGGCTTCAGCCGGTTCAACAGTTAAGGTACCTGTAATGGGTCCAAGAGTTTGGCGCCACGCATGAAGGTAAAATCCGCTGCCACTCCGGCTGATTCGAACAGATTTATTGGTGGAGCCCAAAAGTACAATTCTTTGAGTCCCTTTTTCAAGAATACGAAAGGGGCCTGTGGCAGAAATACTGGCCGAAGGGTATTCCTGGTTTATCATGGTGCTATCACTGAGTCCCACCCGGATGAGATCAGCATTGAGAATGATGGGGGCTTTATGTACAGCATATGTTGGCACAGGGGGTTGATTTGACTTTAGGACTGCTTGAGCAGATCTCCCTGGAACGTTTAATAGACTTAAACAAAGCCAAAACATCAGGACCCACCCTATGGGTGTTTTGTATGCCGGGTTGGTTTTCAATTTAAATGTCACACGTCAACTCCAAACGCAACTTCCCCACAATGAATTAAATGAAAATGAGACTTCGTCTAAGGGCAGGAGTTCACTTTCTCCTTACCTCATTATAATGTTTCTTGCAGAGAAATTGAAAAAGAGATCCCACCATTGAAACTCATTCCGAACTTAAACCCCATCGACTATAAAGCCGTTCACGATTTGGGAGTTCCAAGCCTTTTATTGATGGAAGAGGCTGGACGTCGTGTTGCCATTCGAGTTAACCGGCTTGTCGAGCAAAAAGGCTTAAGAATGCCTTTGGTCACTGTTGTTTGCGGAAAAGGAAATAATGGGGGCGATGGCTTTGTGTGTGCTCGACGCCTGGCCATGTTGGGAACTTGTCAGGTGGTGGTTGTCAATGCTGTTCCCGCTGCAGAAATGACTGGGGATACCTTAACGAACTTTAATTTACTAAGACATCACCCAGTGAGTATTATTTCAGGGCTGATGTACGATCAACTTCAGGATGCCTTGGGAAGTTCACAAATTGTGGTGGATGCCTTGTTTGGAAGCGGCTTGTCCAGGCCGGTTGAAGGGCCATTTCGAGACTTGGTGAATGCCATCAACGATTGTGGTGCTTTTATTGTTGCTTTGGATTTGCCATCAGGCGTTCATAGTGCCACGGGTGAAGTGATGGGAGCGGGTGTTCATGCGGATTATACCGTAACTTTTGCGGCCCCCAAGCCTGGTTTATATCTTTTTCCGGGAAAAGGCTGTGCTGGGGATGTTGAAGTTGTTGACATCGGGATTCCACCCTCATTAATTGAGGAGGATCCGAGCAAAATATTTTTGATTACCCCGAAAATGGTTCAAACTCGAATGCCCCGGCGTAAGGGGCTTTCACATAAGTATTCTTATGGCACGGTTTTGGTTATTGCCGGGAGTCGGGATATGCCAGGGGCTGCCGCAATGACAGCAGAAGCCACATTAAAGGCCGGAGCAGGTCTGGTTATCTTGGCTTGCCCTGGGAGTAGTTTTAGCCGAATGCAATTGTCTTCGGAAATTATTTGTCTCTCACTGCCGGAAACGGAAGAGGGTGTGATTGCGCCAGAGGCGTTTGATACCTTGAAAAAGGTTTGGAATCGGGTAACAACCATTGCTTTTGGGCCGGGCATGACCAGTCAGCCAAGTGCGGTCCGATTTGTGGAACGTTTGGTTGAACGACTCCGCTATGATTACCATGGCAATGTGGTGATTGATGCCGATGGATTAAATTGTTTAAGCGCATTGTCTCCCATTCCTCAGCTCTCTCATCGATTTATTCTGACACCCCATCTGGGAGAGTGTTCTCGTTTGCTGAACATGGAAACGGTGGCGATTCAAAATAACCTATTGGCAGCCTGTCAGCGAACTGCAGATAAATTTAAAGCTACCGTCATTTTAAAATCAGCATCAACGGTTATTTCAGGGAGCAATGAACGGCTCTGGATTAACCCTACGGGAAACCCAGGGATGGCAACTGCCGGAAGTGGAGACGTTTTAACAGGATTTGTAGCTGGGTTTGTTGCACAAGGTCTGACACCGGATAGGGCATCTCGGGTTGCAACTTATTTGCATGGTCTTGCTGGTGATAAGGCGGCTGAAGCCTTGACACAATATTGCTTAACGGCAACGGATTTGATTCATTATCTCCCCCAAGCCATTCAGCAGGTTTCTCAGTAATACTTAGGTCGTCTTCATGGAAGTTATTTACATCAAGAAACAACCCAAACCCAATGCCCCTGAGGAGTATCATTATGTTGTTCCGGCTGTGGGCATTAAAACCCGTGAAGGGATGCGTTTAATTCCGCATCCTTTTGGTACAGAAACCACGGCCTTTGAAACCCTTGAGAAGACCATTGACCAGGTTCACCGCTCTGGGTACGCCGCTGAGTTTGATGGAAAGCATTATCCCATGCCGGGGCGACAATACTCCCCAAGAAACCGTTTGGTTGCTCGGCCTAGAGCCGCAAGCCCCATGATGCGTCTTGTTGAAGAGGCGATTCCCATGTTGCATGAGCAGTTAAATGATACAGTTCCCAATGTGGTAGCAAATGCCGCATTTGCTTTGGGTGAGCTCAAAGATGAAGGGGCTTTGCCTGGTTTGCTTCATGCCTTTAGTAATGAGGATGCCACGGTTCGGAAAAATGTTTCCGAAGCGATAGCCAAGATCGGCAAGCCCGCTTTAAAGGCGATTCAGCTTTCATTAAAAGATAAACATTGGCTCGTTCGGCATTCGGCGCTATCTGCCATCATTGAGTTGCTTCATTATGGTATAGAGCTTGTGCCGGAAGTATTACCAGATGCATTACCCTTGCTGAAAGATGAAAGTTGGCTGGTCCGAAGTCAGGCCGCATCTTTATTTGGAGAAGTTGCTCGGATCTCCCAAGCCTTGCAGGATAAAGACTTATCTCGCATCCCAGAGAATCTTTAGGGAAAAATCTTACGAGATTAAATCGGTGCTGATTCGCCAGGCAATTGCTTCTGGAAAATGAAGCGTTGCATTTCAGTGATTTCGATTTTATCATCTTTGTAGTACTGACCGATGAAGGCAAATTTTAAGCTTTTTAAAGCCAATGAGTACCATCGTTGAACCCCAATCGCAGCGGCTCGTCCGAGCCGGTCTTCAGGAAATATTCTCCTCTATCCAGGGGGAAGGCATTTGGGTTGGAAAGCGTCAGATCTTTGTTCGGTTTAATGCGTGTCATCTTAAATGTGCTTATTGTGACACTCCTCAACGGGTGGCGTCAGCGTATTGTGAAATTGAGCAGTCTTGTGGTTCATCAGAAAAAACCTTATTGGAAAATCCCGTTTCGGTTGAATCGGTTTTAAACTGGATTTGGCATTTTGTTCGACAAACCCGACATCACAGCATTAGTTTTACGGGCGGAGAGCCCCTGTTGTACACTGATTTTTTGAAAAGCCTGCTCCCTGAAGTGGTCTCGCTATTGCCAGTGTATTTGGAAACCAGTGGAACGCAGCCGGATAAACTTGCCGAAATTATAGACTGGGTCAATATCATTGCCATGGATATTAAACTCCCTTCGGCTACGGGAGAAGCGATGCAGCTTGAGAATCACCGGCAGTTTTATCAGGCCAGTTCGGACAAAGAACTGTTTGTAAAGTTGGTTTTTTCAGAGCAAACCCCCCTCTCTGAACTGGAGGCAGTGTCGGAAATTGTGACCCATCAGAGAACACCCATTATTTTGCAACCCATGACATCGTTAACCACCGGCGAAAATACAGTTTCTGCTGCCAAAATCTTTGAAGTGGAAGAATTTTTAAGCGCTCGATTTGCCGATGTTCGAGTCATCCCCCAAACCCATAAAATGCTGGCCTTGCTTTAATGGCTTAGCCCACTGCTGAAAGGGGCGTTACTCTTCGACGGGGCTGTCTTTTCTTGTTTTCACCTGTGCCACCACTTTCAGTACCGGTTTTAAAGAAAGGAACATAGCTTCCAGAGGACGATTTTTTCTCAGTAATATCGGTAAACATATTAAAGTCATTGGTGTTGGCGGTACTGGCTGGCGTTGAGTTTGAAAGTCTACTACTTCCGGTGGGAACAAATGGGCCTGTGGGCATGACGGTACTGGCAATATTCACAATCTTTTGTGCCAAGGATGCATAGGCCATTTGGGCCGAGTTTTGCCTTAAAACGGCCAAGTTGTTTTCTGTGGAAGCATTGTATTCTACTCCCAGAGAAGCGTTTACCGTGCCAAGTTGTTGGGCTTGAGTAAAGGAGATTTCAGATTCGGTGCCCGTCACCTGAAGGCCTTGAAATGGTTGTGTCTGAAATGGAGAGGGCGCATTAAAGGGATTAAGGTTGGTGGTAGGATTCAGCGGCTCAGAGGTGGGAAGAACAGTGCTGACCGGAGTGGGTGAGGTGCTTTGGGTGGACGTGGTGGGTTGTACCGCTGTGGCGACTTGGGCGGTTTGTTGATGAAAGTTTTTGCCTTTAAAGTTGAGGGGAATAATACCTTCCGTATTTGTTTCGGTGGTATTGGGCCAGGATAAAATATCTTGTCGGTCTGGAAGCGTAAAGTTCGTTGCATTTTGCTGACCGGCTGTGTAGGGATCCAGGGTCACTTGGGTAACATTTCCAGAAGCATCTGTTGTAACCGTGAGTCCAGTGAGCCCGTTGTTGATTGTAAATGTGTCATTTGTAGGGAGTTGGTTATTATAATTTTGGGCTGCAATATAATCGTAAAATCCTTGATATTGACCAGTAACTCCTGACTCCGTAACGCCGGTACTACCTGAAATGGGTGTAGAAACATTATTTTCATTGACAACATTTGTGTTGGTGGGTGAAACACCCCCATTGTAAGTGGGGTTAAATCCTAACGTGGGTTGTAAAAGGGTGTCCAGGTTTTGAGATGGGGCAGTATATGCTTGCCCCTGGTAGTTAAATAACTGTAAGCGTGGTAATGCCGAAATACCCATAAAACGATAAACCCTTTCAATTACTCCTCGTTGTCTTGAAAGGGTATCGTCGAATTGAGCTTAGAATTCAGAAAAGTTTGTCTTTAAAGGCCATTATGTAATAAAAATTTACATCGCCTCACAGTTCCCATACCTAAAGATTGTTTATTTTCTCAGTTGAGGATTGAGGACTAAAAAGACAAATCGTTTTTCTTCAATAATGTCATCCCCAAGCCTTTCCATTACTTTTTGAACAAAAGCATTGTCTTGGGCTAAATGCGGGAAGTCTTCTTCAAGGGTTTCAATCACTTTTTCGTGCTTTTTGGCTTCAATAAATTTCGTAAAGCTTTCTAAAAAGCGTTCGCCAACACCGGTTGGATCGTCCAAATTCAGGCGAGATGGGCTATTGTCTGAAAATGGTCGCTCACTGAGAGGGGTAATGTTCGACATGTTCATCTTTTCCTTACCTTCTTATTTACCTAAAATCGTTTTATACCATTACTTTAAGGGGATGTTTACACTTTTTTGATTTGATTTCCAAGCATATAGAAGCTGGTGAAAAAAAACTTGTGCTAGTTTTCTAAAACTTGTTACATTTCGTTACATTTGGAAATGACTTTAGATTCATTGAAAGACCGAGAACACATATACAACAAAAATTAGGAGGCGACTATCCTCCCTATTTTCAATTCATAAGGTGCCATTTTTCCCTCAAAATTTGCTTTTTTAGAATACAAATCGAAAAGATCTGAGTGTGGGATTAATTGGGCTCCTCTGGTTGATTTTAAAACGCTAGAATTTTGGGGCAACCAAAATCGAAATATCCTCTATGGAGTTGTTTGTTTTCTGAGGTGCATTTTGGAATAATGTTAGGGAGGAAGAGAGAGATTATTGTTTTGTTCTATGGAAGATTTGAGTCAGTTTTTAAATAAGTTATCAACAGCTGCTATGATTTTAGAACCCATTGGAAGTGGCCAATGGGCTGTGAAAGCATGGAATCAAGCCTTAGATGCTTTGCGGGATGGTCCAGGGGATGCGTTGAGAGGGCGAGAGCCCCGGAATTTTATTGAGGTAGAAACCAAAGCCAATGCGCCACTATGCCAAGGCAAGCCCGTTGAGCCCATGACACTGTTGTCAATTCATACAGGATTATTTGAAACCGCTTCGCAGCAGCAGATACGCGTCAAATTAAAATATGACTGGCTGGATGAGAAAACCCTGCTCATCTGGATTGAACCCTTTTCTGAAGATATGGCGTTGACCCAAGCCCATGCGGATTTTGTGAGTACGGTGAGTCATGAGTTTCGAACCCCATTAACCAGTATTAAAGGCTTTGCAGACACATTATTACGCTATGGATCGAACCTGGATGTAGAACAGCAAAAACGATTTGTGAACATTATCAAGCATCAAGCTGACCGCTTAACCCGTTTGGTCGAAAATTTATTAACGGTTTCCAAGTTGGGGGCGCAAAAGGCGCAATTTATCTTCCGTCCGATTCCGCTTAAGCGGACCATTGATCGAATTGTTCAGAGTGTTGAGGGGAAATTACCCGAACCACGGGAATTTAAGATTCAGATTTCCGACGATTTGCCAGAAGTTTGGGCGGATCCTGATAAGTTAGAGCAGGTGCTTTTAAATTTAATTGATAATGCAGCCAAGTATTCTTACCCAAACTCTGAAGTGACAATTAGCGCTGCCATTTCTGCTGAAGATGAGTCAAAAATCAAGATTGATGTCTCAGATCAAGGCGTTGGGATTCCAGCAGAACACTTACCCAATATATTTAACAAGTTTTCAAGAATTGATAACCCTTTAACACGTGAGGTTGAAGGGACGGGGTTAGGTCTTTATATCACCAAGTCACTGACAAATGCCATGGGGGGGCAGATTTATGTGACCAGTGAAGATAAAAAGGGGAGTACCTTTACCATTGTGTTACCGGTAGCAACTCCTGAACGGCAAGCGGCGGCACGTTTGCAAGGAGAAGAGGAGTTCGCCTGATGACATTTCAACTGGTTCAGCTGATTGGCACACCTCCTGAAACCTTAGTCGAAGTTTTGCGACAAGAATTAAACCAAGAATCCTTAGTTCAATCCATTGAAACGGGGACAATTCAAGAGGCTTTAACAGTTTTGCCAACCGTTTTACCGGATCTTGTGGTGATTTTTATTGATTCCATTGAGGAAAATGTGTCTCAGTTTTGCCAGGAAGTTCGGTCTCAGTTAACAGAGCATCGTCCGATTATTGTTATCTCTTCTGCTCAAGGGAATAAAGACCAACGGATTGAGTATTTTCTCAGCGGGGCCGATGACTATTTAACCACCGATATTGAGCCGGAGGAGTTTGCCGTTCGGTTATTGGTTCATTTACGACGAAACGTAGAGCTTCTCTCCAATAGTCAAACACGATTGCCCGGGTTACCCTTGTTTGCCCGATTAATTCAACGCAAAATCAATCTGGATTTGCCGTGGGCTTTGATCTTGATTGAGCTAAATAACTTTAATGTGTACACCGAAGTTTATGGCCGGATTCCCAGTGAGCAAATCCTAAAAACCTTGGCAGCATTGTTGAAATCGCTCATTATGCCTCCGGATATTGTTGGGCAAATTGATACGGAGAATTTTTTGGTTTTATCCACCCCGGATAAAGCCGAACGGATTGCTGAATTGATGTGTAAACAGTTTGATGAGCTGGTGAGCAATTTTTATTCTGAAAAAGATCAGAAACGTGGCTACATTATTTCGGTGGTGAATGAGCAGATTAGTCAGAGGGTGCCCTTTGTCTGCCTCAGTATGGGCATTGTGACTAGCGAAAACAAGCTGTTTAAAAGTCATATGTCTGTATTTAACAGTGCCTTGGACATGAAGAACGTTGCCAAAGGCAAGTATGGTAGCAATTGGGTGAGTGAGCGATTAAAGCTGACTGGTCATGTGGTGGCTGAACCAGAGCGCCTGAAAAAGATTTTGATTGTGGAAGAAGATGCTGCGCTCGCCTTCTTGTTAAAAAGTACCTTAGAAATGCAGGGCTATGTGATTGAAACCTGTATCAATAACGTTGAAGCCAAAGTGTCACTGGAGAAAGACCAGGCTGATCTCTTGCTGATTGACCCCGCCATTCATGGAGAACTGAAAGGATGGGATCTGTGTAAGTGGATCCGAGAAACGGACCCGCTTAAGCAGATGTTTATTATTTCCATGTCCAGTATTCATGATCGGGAACAAGCCCTCAATGCTGGAGCGGATTTGTATTTACCCAAACCCTTTGAAATCTCTTCGCTCTTTACCTGGGTTGATCGTTTTCTCAAACATTAAAACCACTCACGTTTAATTTTGAAGAGGATGCTATGGACTCGCAAGAGGCACAAAAGCTGCACCGTAAAATGGTGCAAACCCAAATCCGCACACGAGGAATTCTTGATAAACGAGTGATTAGCGCAATGCTAAAAGTTCCTCGGCATGTTTTTGGCAATTTTACCACCATGGAAGAGGCTTACGGATACTTTGCTTATATAATCGACTGTGAACAAACCAGTTCTCAACCATATGTGGTGGCTTTAATGACTGAAGCGCTTCAAATTGAGTCGCATCATAAATTATTAGAAATTGGGACGGGGTCAGGGTATCAAACGGCCATTCTTGCTGAGTTGGCTCAAGAAATTTATACGATTGAACGCCATCAGGCTCTGTTGGAGATTGCCCAAAATAGGCTTTTGACATTGGGCTATGCCAATATTCAATTTAAACTGGGCCAGGGGGAAGCGGGATGGGGTGAAGCCTCTCCTTTTGATAGGATTATGGTGACAGCAGCAGCAGCAGAGTATCCTAAAACATTGATTGATCAACTTTCAACCAACGGTGGTGTGATTATCTTTCCCTTAGGACAGCCTTCATCCGATCAGGTATTACTCAAAATTGTTCGTCATTCGGCGTCTCAGTTTAAAGAAATCAACCTGGGCAATGTTCGCTTTGTTCCTTTAATTGTTCAATCTCAAAACGCTAAGGGCCACTAATACCGTTTGAACGCCCCATGTAGACATTATAGTCAAAGGTAAACTCGACACTAATACTGTTATGTCGGTATTCTCTGGGAAGTGGACGGAAAGGGGCAGAGCGTTCTACAGCAGCTTTTGCAGCTGAATCAGCACTTTCAAATCCTGAGGACCGTTTAACCCGTATGCTTAAAAGTCGTCCATCTTTAGCAATGGTGAAGAGTAAGACAACGGTTTTATCTTTTCGATCGTCGGGAGGACTCCAGTTCCGACGAATTCGTCGCTGTAGCTCAGCAAGATAAGGGCCAAAATCAGGTTCAACAATAGCATCGATTCCAGGACGACCGCCGCCTCCACCAGGACTACCATATTGAGAGTATTCCCCACGGCCCCCATGACCGGAAGGGCCACCGCTCATATGAGGCCTACTACCGCCTGAAAATTGTCCAGGTAATGTCTCTGGAGCAACAGAACCCCCACCACTGCGATGTCCGGAAGGGCCTTTAACAACAGGTCCCGTGTTTTCTACTGGTCCCGTTGCCTCTGGGACATGAATGGGGGCAATGGGATTGGGGATAGCTGCAATATGACGTTTTGATGTGGCGTGTTTTGGTGCCGTGACACGGGGCATTGGTGGTGCTGGAGGTGTGTTATGGGTTGGTTGGGAACGTTGGTGGGAAACGGCTTTATGTTGTTGTGTATGCTGAACAACAACGGATCGCGTTTTGGAGGGTTTTTGGACGGGTTGAGGGATTACTTTTTTCTGGGGTTGAGGACGACCTGCTTGCTGTTGCGTTTGCGCTTCACGTACATTGGGAATTTTTTTGCCCCCTGCTCGGCTGTTATGAAGAGCCCGATTATGCGTATTTGGATTAAGCGGTTTCTCATTGGGGCTATTTACCAGTTGAAACTCGATATCTCTGATATGTTGGGGTGGATTAAAGGTTAAAAGATTAATTCCAAGGAACTGGAGAATGATAATGCTTAGCCAAATG
>JANWIO010000124.1 GCA_025449835.1 Vampirovibrionales bacterium | reverse complement strand
TAAGCTTGAATGGCATCTAAACCTACAGATTGAAGGTAATCAATGGCAGCCCCTAGACCAATAATTTCAACAATGGGGGGTGTTCCGGCTTCAAACTTTTGAGGCGGCTTTGCAAAGGTGGTTTTTTCAAAGGTCACCGATTCAATCATGTCGCCCCCACATTGATAGGGGATCATGGCGTCTAGATGTTTCTTTTTGGCATATAAAACCCCAATACCCGTAGGTCCATAGATTTTATGACCCGAAAACGCATAAAAATCACAATCCAGCGCCTGGACATCCACCGCCATATGAGGCGTGCTTTGAGCGCCATCAATTAAAATGACAGCACCATTGGCGTGAGCCATTTCAATCATCTTTTGAATGGGGTTGATGGTTCCCAAGGAATTAGACACATGATTTACAGCCACCAGCTTGGTTTTAGGTGAAAGCAGTTTGGCATAATCTTCTAAAATCAGTTCACCCTGATCGTTGACGGGAATGACTTTGAGGATAGCCTTTTTTTCCAGGGCCAATTGCTGCCAGGGAACAATATTAGAGTGATGCTCGATAGCCGAGATAATAATTTCATCGCCTTCATTGATAAAAGGACGTCCATAGCTGGCAGCAACCAAATTAATAGCTTCTGTAGTGCCTTTCACAAAAACAACTTCTTTGGCAGAGGGGGCATTCAAGAACTGAGCCACTTTTTCCCGCACCTGTTCAAAGGCAATGGTGGATTGTGCACTCAGTTGATACACCCCACGATGGACCGTCGCATATTCTCCTTGGTAAAAGTCATTCATCCGTTGAATCACAGCCATGGGTTTTTGGGTTGTAGCAGCGTTATCCAAGTATGCCAAGGGATACCCATTCACCGTTTGGTGCAGCATGGGAAAATCTTCGCGAATCCGGGCGATATCAAGCTTAGGGATATTTTCTGCCATTAATTTCACCATTGAGGAGGGGTTCCTATCCATTGTAATCATCATGAAGCGCCTTATGGACCTGTTGAATAAGCTGATTTTGTACAGAGACACTGGGGATTTTTTCAATCACTTCCTCTGCAAAGCCATAGGTTAAAACACTTTGTGCCGTTTGTGCTGATAGCCCTCGGCTGGCCAGATAAAACAATTGCTCTTCTTCCAATTGCCCCACGGTTGCGCCATGCGAACATTTCACATCATCCGCATCAATTTTTAACTGAGGTCGAGTGAGAACTCGGGCATCATCAGAGAGCATTAACGTTCGGTTTAGCTGGCTGGCATCCGATTGCTGGGCATTTTGATGAATAATAATCGTCCCATCAAATTCCGATCGTGCCTGAGCGGCTAAAATTCCCTTATAAAGTTGTTGGCTTGTACAGTTGGGTTTAAGATGATCCATCACCGTGTAATCAAATACCTGGGTTTCATCATTTAAAACTGAGAGCCCTTGAAGTTGGCACGTCCCATGCTCGGCTAAAAATTTAACCGCTACCGCATGCCGGGACAACTGCCCGCCTAATGTAATGGAAGTTAAGTCGGCTTGGCTTTTTTCATGAAGCAGAAGATTGGTTTTTGCCAATTGATAGGCGTTGGAAGCTTCAGACTGAATATAGGTGTACTGGAGACTGGCGCCTTCAAGAAGATTCAGATCAACCACCATATTATTAAAATAGCTGGATTTTGCGGGCTCCAGCCCCACAGAGCGGGTGATTAAATTAAGCTTTGCATGGGGATTCAGCGTGACCAAAACCCGAGGATAGCCAAACTGTGGGACATCTTGATTGGCAGCCGTCAAAAATAGAATTTCAATAGGAGCCTCTATCACGGTGTTTTCAGGAATTGAAATAAAGACACCATTTCCAAACAAGGCAGTATTAAGGGATTCAAAAGCATCATCACCTTCCGTCACCAGAGATGACAGGGTAGACTGGAGAAGATCACCATGTGTACGGGATGCTGACTGAAAATCACCGACAACACACCCGGCTAGTAAAGAAGTGAATGTGGACAAATCCGCATCATAAAAGCCATTCACAAAAACCAAGCGATTTGTGGCTTCTTGACAAACGTAAGGCGCAATATCGGCTTGAGAGAGATGAGGGCGCTGCTTCTCATCAAAAGGCCTAAATTGTGCATTCAAAATCGGAGCCAGATCAATGGAACGCCAAGCTTCTTGTCGCCGACTAGGCAACCCAAGCGCTTCAAAGCGATTTAAAGCCTCTTGTTTGAGTGATGTCAACCAAGCTGGGTATTGTTCACAACTTTGAAGACGGCTTAAATGGTTTCGAAAAGCTTCTTCTTGTATCACAGTTGGTTTGGATTGCATCTGAATTGCCATGTCTTTCTATACCTCAGCAGTTTGCTGATCAATCACCCAATCATATCCCCGATCTTCAAGCTCTAAAGCAAGATCTTTCCCACCCGACTTAACAATACGACCGGCTGAAAGGACATGTACAAAATCAGGTTGAACATAATTTAAAAGACGCTGATAGTGGGTTACCAAAATCATAGCCCGATCCGGCTGCATCAGCTTATTCACTCCATTTGCAACTTCTCGTAAGGCATCAATATCGAGCCCGGAGTCGGTTTCATCAAGAATGCTCAACTGAGGCTCTAGAATCGCCATTTGAAGAATTTCATTTTTCTTTTTTTCGCCCCCAGAAAAGCCTTCGTTCACCGAACGATTGATGAAACTGGGATCCATCTCCACCAGCTTCAATTTTTCTTGAAGCAAATCATCAAACTCTAAAGGATCCAGCTCTTCTTGGCCTTGAAACGTGCGTTTTGCGTTATAGGCAAGCCTTAAGAAATTGGCGTTATTCACCCCTGGAATTTCAACAGGATATTGAAACGCCATAAAAATCCCATCCAGTGCTCGTTGTTCAGGATTTTCCTCTAAAATACTTTTGCCTTGATAGAGAATATCGCCAGAAGTAACAGTATAGGCAGGATGCCCCACAACCACTTTTGCCAGAGTGCTCTTTCCAGAGCCATTGGGTCCCATAATCGCATGGATTTCACCGGATTTTACCGAGAGGTTAATCCCTTTTAAAATCTCTTTTTCATCTCTACAAGCGTGTAAATCTCGAATCTCTAGCACTGGTCCTATTCTCCAATTTATCAAGGTGTGACAAATCTTCTTCCTTAAAACTACCCCACCGTATTTTCCAACTTTAATCCAAGCAGCCGGGTTGCTTCAACTGCAAATTCACCGGGAAGTTCTCTAAAAACTTCTTTGCAAAACCCATTGATAATGGCTGACATGGCTTCTTCAGTTTCAATACCCCGTTGACGGAAGTAAAACAACTGGTCTTCACTAATTTTTGACGTTGAAGCTTCATGTTCCACACGGGCTGTTTTATTTTGCACTTCAATCACGGGGAACGTATTGGCAGCACAGTTTGAACCAATCAACATGGAATCACACTGCGTAAAATTCCGAGCGTTTGTGGCTGATTTCTTCATCGAAACCATGCCTCGATAGGCGTTGGTCGATTTCCCAGCAGAAATACCCTTTGAAATAATGGTACTGGTCGTATTCTTCCCGATATGAATCATCTTTGTACCGGTATCAGCCTGTTGCAGGTTATTGGTTAAGGCTACCGAGTAGAACTCCCCTTTTGAATAATCCCCTTGCAGAATACAGCTAGGGTATTTCCACGTAATGGCAGAGCCGGTTTCAACTTGCGTCCATGAGATATGGGAATGATCGCCCAAGCATTTGCCCCGCTTGGTTACAAAGTTATAAATACCACCCTTACCTGTTTTTGGGTCACCTGCAAACCAGTTTTGAACCGTGGAATATTTAATCTCAGCATTTTCCAGAGCAACCAACTCTACCACAGCCGCATGAAGCTGATTGGTATCAAACATGGGCGCTGTACACCCTTCTAAATAGCTTACTTTAGAGTTACGGTCACAGATTATTAAGGTCCGTTCAAACTGACCCGCCCCTTCGGTATTAATCCGAAAATAAGTAGACAAATCCATGGGGCACACTGTATCAGGCGGGATGTAGCAAAAAGACCCATCACTAAAGACCGCTGAATTCAGCGCCGCGAAGAAATTATCGGTGGTGGGAACAACGCTTCCCAAGTATTTTTCAACCAGTTCGGGGTATTCTTGCACGGCTTCTGAGAAAGAACAGAAGATAATTCCATGTTTTAGCAAGTCTTTTTTAAAGGTGGTGGCAACAGAAACACTATCAAAAACAGCATCAACAGCAATGGGCACACCAGACAACCTTTTTTGTTCAGTCAATGAAATCCCCAGCTTATCAAAGGTTTTTAACAACTCTGGATCCACTTCATCCAAGCTTTTTTTCTTTGCTTTGGGTTTAGGTGCCGCATAATAGATAATATCTTGGTAATCAATGGCGGGATAATCCACATTGGCCCAGTGAGGCTCTTCCATTTTTTGCCAATGACGAAACGCCTTCAAACGAAACTCCAGCATAAATGCCGGTTCATTTTTTCTTGCCGAGATCAGGCGGACAGTATCCTCTGTTAAGCCCTTTGGAATAACATCTGACTCGATATCAGACCGAAAACCATACTTATACTCTTGATTTGCAATACTTTCTAAAGTGCTCACTGGACGTTTCCTCTAAGACTTGCTTTCCCATGAAATCCGGCCGTTGACTGAAGCCATGCATGATCCCGTTTACCGGGCACGACTTTTTTGTTATTTTTGGGACTCGATAGAGATTCAATTTGACTGACGGATTTATACTCTAATTTCATGTTAACGCACCCTGACGTAAACGTAAAGGTTTTTTCAGAAACATGTCAAAATCTGAATCTACTGGTAATTATTTCATCCCAACCTGCTTGTTTAAAAAAAATCAACAAAGAAAGACTTTTGCCTCTTTGACTCTGAACAAATGAGACTTTTTTCCCTGAAAGGGCATCAAAACATTTCTGTTTAAACTATAACGTAAATTTAATGTACGTTATAGTTCTGTTCTCAGGCATAAAACCTTACATATCACCGATCAATTGGGATTAATAGCAATACCAATAAGGGTTTACGATTTTAAAGAAACACCTTCAAGCGCTTTGTTCCGGTGAATGAAGACAGGCTGCTTGGCATGCTTAAACACGGCTGAGCTAACGCTTCCCATCAGGAATTCACCCAAAGGATTTCGGCCATGGGAACCCATGACAATCTGCTCAATCTTCATTTCATCTGCATACGCACAAATTGACTCAGCCGGATCACCCGAAATGTACTCCGCTTTTGCCACATGAAATCCCTTTTTAGCCAGCAGATCTTTGTAATCTTCGAGTAATTTTAAGGCGTCTTCAATCTGATACGTTTCCACAGGAACCCCTGGCAGCGACTCAGGAATTGCAATAAGAAGATAAAACCTTGTTGTCTTCGGGTTAAAGATATGGGTGGACCATTGAACCGTGTCATGGGATGGCTTAGAACCATCAACGGGAAGCAAAACCTTCATTTCCTTTTCCTCCTTACCAATTCTTCAAAAGATATCAGTACACTTAATTTTAAAAATAGAGCCCCACATATACAATAGTCCCCTTGAGGTTGCGATAATTTTATTTTTTTTCTACAGTTTGGGTACACTTCACCGTCACCATTTGATGAATTAAGGAAGGGTTAATTGAATGAATATTGTGGTTTGTGTAAAGCAAGTCCCTGATACTGCACATTTACGGTTTGATTCCAACGATCAACTGGCCCAGGAAAGCTTAGAAAACGTGATGAACCCTTTCTGCGAGTATGCAGTTGAAACAGCGGTGCGCTTAAAAGAAGCCCATGAGGGAAGCAAACTAACCGCCATCACCATGGGGCCACCACAGGCAAAAGAAGTTCTTAAAAGAGCCATTGCAATGGGGGCAGATGAAGCCTTTTTGCTCAGCGACGAAGCCTTTACCGGTTCTGATGCCTGGAGTACAGCCTTCATTTTATCCGAGGCCATCAAGAAAAACCTGCCCTCAACCGATTTAATTTTATTGGGCCAATTCGCAACCGACGGAATGAGTGGAGTAACCGGCCCGGCTTTAGCAGAATTTCTGGGATTTCCCAGTATGACCTTTTGCAAAAAAGCAGAACTCAAAAGCGATACTATTTTAGAAGCACATCGTGAAACAGAACGTGGCCTTGAAATTTACGAAATAACACTTCCAGGTGTTATTTGCATTATGAAATGCGATTATGAGCCTCGTATCCCCTCCATTAAAGGCGTTATGAAAGCAAACCGTACTGAAATCCCCGTTTGGGATGCAGCTTCTCTGGGTCTTTCAGCTGATAAAGTGGGTTTAAAAGGTTCCCCAACCATGGTGGCCAAAACCTGGCGGAAGCCTAAAAAAGAAGGGGGCATCAAAGTGGATGGCAGCGATCCACAAGCGGCTGTAAGCCAGCTTATCGACTTTTTACGTCAACAAAAGGTGATGTAGTACTGACATTTAAGTATTAAAAAACGGAGATTGAGCAAATCATGGGTGAATTTATCGTACAACCAACTGAGGATTACAAAGGGATCTGGGTTATTGCTGAGCTTTCAGAATCGGGGTGTCTACTCGATATTAGTTTAGAAGCCCTCACTGCTGCAAAATCATTAGGAGAGTCTCTTCACCAAGAAATTTCAGCCATTTTACTCTCTGCTACGAATCAAGATACCAGCCAGGCTGAAGAAACCTTGTGCCAATATGGGGCGCAGCAGGTTTTTTCGTTAAAACATGACATGCTGGCCCAATACCAGGCTGAAGTTTACGCCTATGCCATTTCAGATCTGGTGGGGGTAAAGCTTCCCAATATCATTCTAGCGGGCTCCACCTCAACCAGTCGGGATTATCTTCCGCGGGTTGCGGCAAGAACCCATGGTGGTTTTGCTCCAGATAGCATTGCCTTAGAGGTTAATGCTCAGGGAGAGCTTGAAGTGACCCGTCCAACATACGGTGAAAATCTTTGGGCCAAAGTTGTTTTTCCGAAAAACCGCCCTCAAATCGTCACCGTTCGGGCAAAAGCCTTTGCCAAAGGAGAAGCGGATAAAAGCAGGCCTGTCAACTCAGAAACATTGATCCCGCCGTTGTCTCCAGAGTTACCCCATACCAAACTCATCCAAGTGGTGCAAGGAGAAAGTAAAACGGGCAAAAAACTTGAAGAAGCTGAAATTATTGTTTCAGGTGGACGAGGGTTAAAAGGTCCTGAGAACTTTAAGCTGGTTGAAGATTTGGCTGAAGCACTAGGAGGCGCAGTTGGTGCTTCTCGTGCCGTTGTCGATGCCGGGTGGCGCCCTCACTCAGAGCAAGTGGGACAAACGGGAAAAACCGTCAGTCCTCAACTTTACTTTGCATTAGGGATTTCAGGCGCCATTCAGCACCAAGTTGGAATGAGTTCCAGCAAAATAATTATTGCCATCAACAAAGATTCGGACGCACCCATTTTTGACATTGCCAATTTTGGAATTGTGGGAGACGTATTTGAGGTGGCCCCAGTTTTAACCAAAACCATTAAAGAACAAAATCTGGCCGTCTCGGTGTAGCCTCTCGATTTTAAAAACATTGCCCACATGGGTTAAAACAATAAGATGGCATTTCGAAGAATCCCCTGATCGCAGGGGGTTCTTTCTAAAAGCGCTGTTCAAAATGCACGGGCGTGGTTTTTATCGGGCAGTGACATCCTCCTTTCAAAAAAATGGGTCATTCTTTTAATTTAAAATAAGGCGTTCTGCTTTTACTTATCTCAAGGCTTCGCTACAATACAAGAAGGGATAATTTTGATATTCAGGTGATGTTTAAAGGAGTGTTCGTTGATCTCTCTGGTTAAAATAATCGATTTTCTGCCTTCGATGCTTCCTGTTCACCAATGGGTTGATTTTATCAGCTCTGCATATCAAGTTTGGAAAATCCCGCTCCAGTTTATTGTGGTCTTTTTAGTGGTGTCGTGGATTTATTTTAAGATCCATGGGACCTATGTTGCCCAACTACTCAAAGGCGTCGCCGTTATTTTGGCGTTTTATCTCCTGGCTGGCATTTTTAACCTCACCATTATTAGCGGTATTCTCCAAGCCATCTTACAGATTAGTATTATCGGATTTATTATTCTCTTCCAACCAGAACTTCGACGTCTTTTGGTATACCTGGGACAACCGGATTTCTTCAGCCGATCGTCCCTATTAGGGAGCGGAAAAGAAAAAGATAACGTTTTGCTGGTCCATGAACTGGTTGAGTCTGTTCGTTTATTAAGTAAAACCAAAACCGGTGCCTTAATCGTATTAGAAAGCTCTGGTACAACTGCTGGCGGGGCTTACCTAGAAGCCGGAACCAAACTGGATGCCAAATTAAGTACGGAACTGTTACTCACTATTTTTCATCCCAATACCCCTCTGCATGATGGGGCTGTTATTATCAGCCCGGAGAACCGGATTATTGCAGCCGGTGTGCTTTTACCCTTATCAGAGAACCCTAATCTAAGCTGGAAGTATGGCACCCGGCATCGGGCCGCCGTTGGACTGAGTGAAGCTTCTGACAGCCGCTGTATCGTGGTTTCAGAAGAAACAGGGAATGTCTCAATGGTTTTTGCCGGCAATATTGAAAAAGTTGCTACGATGGAAGACTTAAAACATCAGCTAGAGGCTATTTTGGGTGTTGCTTCCTCTGGCGAAAAAAGCCCTCGCAAGCTCCCTTTATCCGAATTTCTCTCCACAGACCTTTTTCAAAAGTTTTTTTCCAAAAAGCCCGAATCAACGCCCTCGCTTCCCCCAGAGGATCGTTCCAAAGTTAAATCCTAGGGCTTGCCCCTAACCGTAATAGGGTTGTTTAGAATACCCTGAAAAAGAGGGTGGAAAACTATTTTGCGGATTGCTGTGTTGCTTTTTTCGAAGCGCCGATTTTGTGAGGGCAATGTTGATCAGGTTAATCCCGACCCCTAACATCAAGAAGGTAAACATTAATCCTGCAAATGAAACCAGCGATCGATTAAAGATGGCTTTATTAAATCGTTTTTCTATCTGCGAAATCATTTTTTGCCCCACCCCATTCTTTTGTAACCCAGGGTGTCTCTGAATAGCTCTAATCATCTGCTCCTTTCGTTGATGGAGCTGAACATCCGATGTAATTAACCACAGTTTTGAGGGGTTTAAAAAGGTCCATCCCAGTTTTTTGATAATAGGCGCATCTTGATTCAGCCGCGTCACCATTAAATCTCGAATTTTCGGTGAAACCAAGCCACAGACCAAGGCTGTCTGCATCAAGGGGCTCCCCATAAACCAGCTATACCAGCCTAAAACGTCTCGGCTCGCATTCTCCCGCACTTCATTCCAGGAACGAGACTTCCATAAACGTGATGCGATAACAGCGGCGTATATCAGTTTATTTTGAGCCACCGTTGAAGCCCCAAGAGTATGAAAATCAAGGATTTTTAAGGCAAACGGTGCAGCAGTATAACCAAAACGGGGTTGATTAGCCGGTGGAAAGTGTGGTGCCATCAATTTCATCTTTACATGCCCTCTCATCTCATCTTATCCATCAGCGCCAATTCTCCCGGAAAAGAATCGTTGCCCAACTTACGCCGAGTTAGCCAGTTGTTCACAACAACCATCGTGCACCCAAGGCCTACCGTAAGAACAACCGGCAGCAGGACAATAAAATACTTGGACTTATACGCAAATGAAAAGAGACCATCGTCTACATGAGGCAAAACATTCTTTTGAAACCAGGTTTTACCCCCTTTTGCAAATAACCGACGATGGAGAAGGCCTTTATCCAAGGTTTTATTTGAAATCTCCCCAGTAATGGGATCGGCAAGGGCTCGGTTGAGATATTCCTCCATAAAATACTTGGTTTTACGTAAGAGTTCCTGTAAATTCCGAACCCCCATCCCGGCAATGGGTTTTTGATCCGGTCCCACTAAAAAGAGTTGATCCGTCAATACCCCCTTCGCATACCGATAGGCTCGATCGAGAAAGAATTTTTCCTCCTTCTGAATCCGTTGCGTCTCCAGCATCCGTATAAAATGTTTTTGTTTTTCAAAGGCTTCTCGTTTCACCTTGAATGCTGTTTTTTGCCAAAGTTGCGATTGAAGGTTGCTTAAGGATTGAGCTCCGCCTCGCAATCCTGCAAACCGTTTGTAAGCAGCCTTAACTGCTTCGTCAATGGCTTCACAATACTGAGGAAGGCGTATTTTATCAGCCACACGTTTTTCAACATTAAACACCCGTTGGGGAAACCCTGTTGATTCTCGGCCTAAATATTGCGCTGCCAACCGCTGAGCATTTCTCTCACCCATCCGACCTCCATTGGGAAATAAAAAGCGATATTCCTTTAGATTCGGAATGTTATCTGTCGACTCAAGACGACTAAACACTGTTTTGAGAAACTCTTCTCGCAATGATTCTACTGTTTTCACATCCGGACGCCGGGCAACCTCTTTCACAATATCGCCAAAAGAATTGAGCGTCTCAGAATCGATCCACGCTCTAAAATTCATAGCCTTTGCATTGACGCGTTTAAGCAGAAATGCCGTTGCAGCAATAAACCCCAACCATCCGGCTAAAAACGTATTGGTAATGGTCCCGGTCACTTCCCTAAAAAACGTTTCTCTTGCAGGAACAGCACCACGCTTTGCGGCTTCAATTGCTGTTCTTGGAAGCACCATGCCACCCACATCGCTAATAATCAGCCCTTTAATCGGATCCGATTCAATAGCAGACATCGCATTTTGAAAATAAGGCATTATCCCATGATTAGCACCTACCCCTTGCCGAAAAAGACTTCCTAAAAGACTGGGGGACACAATGGGTGTTGCCGCCTGAAAACGCGGCCACTTCCCATGTTTTTTCTCTGGAAGTTGCCGGATCAACTGAGCATTCCTCAAGGAGAGGGTATATTGAAGGGTTTGATGTGAAATCATAAACCTAACATGACAAAAAGATAAAACGTATGCCTTATAAAAACACATCAAGCAAAATGTGTGCGCGCGTGTTTTGAAAAAAATTCAATTTGTAACAAAATCGTTACCGCATCATCCTTTAAAGTGCCTTTTCATCAACGAAGGTTGTTACCTTTTGTAATATTTGGCAAAAAATCACTTAAAAAACTGGAATTTTGAATTCAAATTCGCTATGGTTGTAGCCTTCATACCGCTTTGGCTGAAATTCTCCTTTACATTCATTCATAAATTAGCAACCCATCCCATTGACACGTTTTTAGCTAGTAAATTGATGCGAATTTATGGTTTAGGGAGTTTATGTCTATCCGCCCAATACAACCGAATAAAGCGTCTTATGCGCAGCCAGTCAGACTTCAACCGAAGCCTTATCAGCCTCGTTTTGGCCTCAACATGGCTTCTCATATGCTTCAGCCCACCACATGGTTTCAATTGATTTCGGAAAATTTTGTGTGGGCCTTTTTGGCGCAAGACGTTATTGCGTTATGGATTCCCCGAATCATCAACGCCCTTCGGCGTGGACGAAACCCTTATGATCCCGCAGTAGATCCAGCAATGGAAGGCCGTAGCCCCCTCTATCAGTTAGGACATTCGCTTTACAAAAATACCAAAGGGCTTAACTGGAAAAACTCTCTTGAAGAAACTCTTCGAGAAGTTGAAACAGGCCCAGGATTGTTCATTGCCCCATCAATTGTTTTCGGGTTGGGGTCCGCTTTAGCCTTGGGTCGGCTTGCAGTGACCATGGGGTACCATGACTTGCAGGCTTATAAAAATGCTTTTATCAACACTGTCCGCTCTAGCCAGTTATTGCATCGCAACGTACCGGCAGGGACGCTGGAAAAAGGGCTCACCTATGAATTTATGAAAAACATGCTCCATCATGGGCATTTTAAAGCTGGAATTGATAAGCTTTTGCCCACCAGCTTTATGAAAACATCGGAAGTGGATCAATCACTCGTTCAGTTTCTACAAAAAGCTTATCCACAAAAAAGCCTCTCACAAGTGACTTTTAAAGATGCTTTAAATGCTTGGCTTGGTCGCTGGGTAAGGCTTACTCCCCAAAAAGGGAAACTCATTGATTCTCAATTTGTGAATAAAACCAACGAATTAGAAGGCCTCATGAAGCGCCTGGTGTTCTGGTTCAATGAATCTATCCTGAAAAACGCTAAACATGGATACTTACGGATTCCAAGCCTGGGCAAACAAGCCGAAACCACTACGGAACACTTCTTAGAAAATATCCAAAAATTTAAGCCTTTCATTGCAAACACCTATGCCTTAGCACAAAAGAATACCGGCAAAAACTTTGGAGGAAGTTGGGCTTCCAGGATGACGAACGCCTTAATCAGCGCATCCGAAAAGGTGTTTAAAGGCGTTGCCATTCGAAAATTATTCTTAGGCGTCTCCGGCACCCTTTTAACAGGGATGACGGTTGTCTTGATCTCAGGCATTGCCCAACGCAGTAAGGCTTATCCAGCCAACCGAAATGTTCGATTGGATCAATTAAACCCACATCAACAGAGGCATTCTGGTGTTCCTGAATTTCAGGGAAATACCCATCAACCTTTAACACCTTTTCTTTCGCGTCAATTTCAGCAGCCGGCAAATCTGTCGGCTGCTGTTTCTCTCTTTGACACCCCTTTGCTCCCCCCATGGAAAGGAGGCCGCTCCTCATGAAGCTTCATTCCTTCCGATCCAAAACAACAGCATCCATACCCAGATTTCAAGGCAATCTTCAGTCTAGCCTCTTCGAAAATACACTTTTCAAGGCTGCAGATACATTTTTTAACCTCAAAAATACCGCCCAATCAAAGGTGCAAAAAAGATTTCTACAAGGGAAACCCAATGTCCTCAAAAAAACCACCGGGAAAATCCTGAATTGGTTTAGTAAAACCCTTTTAGATCATGATTTTCGGCATGTTGCTGCTGTACCCAAAGTCGGCAGAATCATTATGGAACCAGCATTGGGCGCTTTTATGATTATGTCCTTTGGGTTTATGATTGGGGGCAGGCTTGTCCATGCCCTTCATCGTGCTATTGGAGGCGATAGACGAGAGTTATGGGATATTTTACGCCGGGATATCCCAACCGTGGCTATTGTTATCTTTGGCTTACCCATTGTGACCAAAATCTTAGGCAAAAAACTTCAAAACTGGAAAGGGATTCAGCTCATTCGTGACAACCAGATGCTGGCTTATAGCGAACTTGAAAACATGTACCGCATGCTCACCCCTTCACGATTAAGGGATATTTTGAGAAACCCAGTGAATCATCAAGGGGTTCGCAAAGCCCTTCGCCATACCCTGAAAAATAGAAATCTTTCTCCTGGGATAAAATCGAATCTCATTCAATTTCAGCATGCCATCGAAGCAGCTATTCGAGGCGCACACAACCCAATGGATCTAAATAAAGCCACCCAAAAAGCCTTTTCTCTTTTAAGACAGCTTGAATCCAAACGAATTATTGCCCTCAACAAAGCTAAACAAACCGGGCTGGCCGTGAATCGTTCGATTATTGAGAAGTTTACCAACTTGTTTCATGCCAAAGTACCTGACTTTAAAGATATTTTTGTAAATTACGCAAAAAGAAGCCGGGTATGGAATGATGCCGTTGCCTTTGGCATTATTGTTGGCCTTCTGGGCTTTGGTGTTACATGGTTTAACCAATGGATTACAGAACGAGAATATGAAAAATTAAAAGCACAACAAACACAAGGCGTTTCACCCGTCAATCAAAATCCTTTTAGTCATACACCTACTTTTCAAGGCAATAACTCTACTCTAGAAACTACCCATAGCCCATTTTTACGATAAAACCAGCGGTGTTTTGCCTTGTTGCGAAAATTTTGCATTGGTGTTTAAATATCATTTACCAGTGGAATCGCAATTGAAATAAAGGAAACCTGATTATGGCAACCTGTGAACTGTGCGGCAAACGCCGAAATAAATCTAACAAAGTAAGCTTCTCCAATAAGCATCATCGCTTTTTTCAACAACCCAACCTGCAAAAATGCCATATAGAGTTACCAAATGGTACTCGAAAAAGTGTTCGTATTTGTACATCTTGCATTCGAGCTAATAAAGTTCGACGAGCAGGTTAGTTTAAAGTTTTATGCGATTCTATAGTTCTGGAGAGTCCCATGGTATGGGACTCTCTGTTTTTATGGATGGTTTACCCGCCGGTTTAGAAATTGATGAAGCGTTTATCAATTTACAGCTTGCCCGGCGACAACGAGGCTATGGTCGCGGTGGTCGGATGGCCATCGAAACCGATACCATTAAAATCCTCAACGGGATTCGTTTTGGTCAAACAACAGGCGCGCCCATCACCCTGTGGATTGAAAATCGGGATTTCAAAAACTGGGAAACCATTATGGCAACCTCCGGAGAAAAAACAGAAGAGGCCCATAACAAAGCATTTTACCGACCTCGCCCAGGACATGCCGACTTGGCTGGTTACTATAAGTATGGTCATCAAGATTTAAGAGATGTCCTAGAACGGGCGAGCGCTCGGGAAACTGCAGCGCGAGTTGCTGCCGGTGCTTTTGCACAACTCCTGTTGGGTGCTTTTGGGATTAATCTTTACAGCCATGTTTTGGTTTTAGGTGGCGTAGCCGTCACACCCGAAGAACTCCCCACAACCGATGAAGCCCTTCAAGAAAAAGCAGAATCCAATGAATTTCGGTGCGCTGGCTCAGAAAAGACCCTTGAGCTGATGAAGCAAAAAGTGGATGAAGCCTTAAAAGAAGGTACCACCTTGGGCGGTCGTATTGAAGTTGTTGCAACGGGTGTACCACCGGGCCTGGGAAGCTATACCCAATGGGATCAAAAACTGGATGGTGAACTGGCCAAAGCCATTATGAGTATCCCCGCCGTAAAAAGTGTTTCCATCGGTGCTGGAGAAGCAGGAGATCGCTTAACCGGCTCCGAGTTTCATGATGCCATCCTTATGCAGGATCAACATCTTTACCGGCCTACCAACAGAGCTGGTGGCTTAGAAGGGGGTGTCACCAATGGCATGCCCGTTGTCCTTCATGCGGTAATGAAGCCCATTAGCACTATGCGAAAAGCCTTAACCAGTGTCAATCTTCAAACAGGCGAAGAAGAAATGGCTCACTTTGAGCGCTCGGATGTGACTGCAGTACCGGCATGTGGTGTGGTGTGCGAAGCCATGATAGCTATCACTTTGGCGCAAGCCTTCCTTCAAAAATATGGTGGCGACTCCATGGCAGAATTAAAAGCTCACGTGGAAGCGACTAAAACACTTCTATCCCAACAACGCGGATATAAATAGGATGAAGCTGGTTGACGAGCGGATAATTGAGAGCTTGTAAAAGCAATTTGCGAAAACGTTCAAAATATTGAGGCTTAATGATCTCCATCGCAATCTCCATGTGATTTTTGAGCATCATGATCGCCATGGTCTAAACGATTCCCCTCATGGTGATGCTTCAGTTCTCCGAGGTGCTTGCCATGATCGTGGTGATGATGTTCTACACCATCGTCAGCATCATGATCATCCGCATCAGTTTTAACCAAGGATGCTGTAGAAGTAGTATCAGCAGGAGATAATACTGAACTGTCGGCGACAGTAGAAGACAGTAGCGGATCAGTAACAGCAACAACCGGTGCTGATAAAGATGGTAAAGTTACTGATTTGGTAACATCTGTTGATACTGGAGGGGGTGCATCAGACGGAGAAGTATTTAATAACGTTGAAATAGCATTTGCCAATTGGGCCAATACAGACGTGGTTGATGCGGTACTCGCAACACTCGTTGCTGGGGTTGTCGATAATATAGAGGTTGGGTACATCTGCGTTAATGTCCCAGAATTGGTTTGCTGGGCACTCGGAGCCAGTTGCGATAAAACCACTGAATCTAAGAAATTACTTCCCCCTGTTGTTAAATCACTCACGGTTTGGCTAGAAGCAGGGGCTAAAATGTTTGTTAAAGTAGAATTTTGTGTACTTCCAGACGATGCAATCTGACTTAACGTATTTGAGAATTGTGTCGTCGTCGGCGTTGATGCACTCTGTAATAACGTTATGTAAGGGTCTAAATAAGACATCCCCTCTCACTCCTCTCGCATAGAATATTCACAATAAAATAAAAACAATTAATATTTAAAAATTGCTTAAATTTTTTCAGAATGTAACAAAATCAATATATTTCATGCGCTCCCCTTGAGGAGGCATTTTTTAATTTCACAGGGCCTATGCTTTAGCTGGCCTGGTATTCCCAGGCCTTTATAAAAGCAGGGGATAGTTTGGCCTCTTTCTTTTCAAGCCTTAAACTTGGATAATAAAGTGAAACCCGAAACAAGGCCTTGGGTATGCATTCAACATTAAATCATTCTATTGCGTTAGAAGGCCCGGTGCGTTCTGGAAAAACCCATTTTCTGATTCAGCGGGCAATTACATTACTACAAACAGAACCCAGTGCGTCTGTACTGGTGTTATGCAGCAATTATTATCGTAAATCTCAATTTTTAGAAGCTATTCAGGAGCATTTACAAGGCTGTTATGCTCAGCTTCAAGTGACCACGTATACCGCCCTTGTGAGAAATACGTTATCCCTCTATTGGCCGTGCATTGAAACGTTTATTCAAGACTACCAGGTGGGTGGAAAGCCTGTAATCTTTCCAGAACTCTCCGGGTTTGAAGCATCCGAATATCTGATTCGAAAAATTTTACGAACCTTAAAGCAACAAGATGATATTGCTTTTCAAGATTTTCAAGGATCTGAGCGAAGCTTGGTGACCCAGCTGATTCGAAGAACCCGCCTTCGCTCCGAAAACCGTCTGGAGCGGAAGGAAATGCGGCGCCGTTCAGAACTTATTGGTGAAAATTGCCTGGATGAAGTCGATCAAGCCTTACTATTGTTTGATAAATGGTGCTGTAAGCTTCGGGTTTTTGATAGCAGTCGGCAGATTGACCTATTTCATTACCTGCTGGAACACAATAGTGATATTCAACATTATTTTCAACACCGGATTCAGCATTTGATAGTAGATGATGTGGACGAAACCATTCCGGCACAGCAGCATTTTATAAAATTTTTAGCCCCAACACTTAAAACCTTAACCATCGCCGCCGATATTCAAGGTGGAACCCGGCGGGGATACCTGAATGCCTACCCCTATGATTGGGAAGGCTTAAAAAAATTGAAGCCCGATATGGAAACGCTTCAATTAAAGCGAACTGACACGTTTTATACCATTGGCGATCAGCTTTTGAAAAACTGGATCCAAGCTGAGGACCTAAAAGATATCGCTCCTCTTCCGGCAACGGGCCAAATTTCGTGGCGTCCTCCTGCCTTAGGACGCATGGAGATGATCAATCAAATGGTTTCAGACGTCATCCAACTGCTCCAATCTGAAGCCACCGAACTTGGACATCACCCCATCGGCCCTGAAGATATTGTAATTGTGATGCCCAAAGTAGACACACTAGCCAGACTTCAAATTCAACAACAGTTTCAATGTCGTGGGATTCCTTTTCAGGTGCTTACCGGAACCCAGCGTCCCACGGATAATCCCATTTGTCGAAGCCTTCTTCTACTTCTCCAATTGATTAATAAAGAAGCTTGGCAAATGCCCTTATCTTCCGTTGAACTAAAGGGAATTCTCCGTCATGCCTTAAAACTGCATCACTTGGATGCTGAAGGATTGGAAACCTTGGTGTCGGCCTACCGAAACAATCTTCAATCCGCAGAAGCAGCATTACCACCAGGAGATTGTTTAACCGAAAAAGCCTTGCAGCGATACAATCAATTGTTATCCTGGCTGGAAAAGTATCGGGATGAATCGTTAGAGGAACAACTTTACAGCGCCTTTAATGACGTGATTAGCCCCCAGCTTACCCCAAACGATGAATTAGCAGACCTCCAACAGCTCACTCGCTCCCTGTATATTCAACACATTTCACTCGCGTTACAGGGTCACCATACAAATCCGTCTCAAGCTGCCAAAGAGTGGTTTATCCAGGCTAAAACCGGGGTTATTTCAGATACGCCCAATAAACCCACGGAAATTAACACCCAAGCCATCGTTTTGGGAACCCCCCAAAAAATTATTGATTTTGAGATTGAACGCCGAATCCATCTTTGGCTGGATGTCTCCTCCCGGGAATGGTCTCGAACAGATAATGCCCCTCTATACAACGCCTGGGTTCATTCGGCTATCTGGGATGGGAACACGGATCAGGCCTCCGATGCCTTTAACCAGTTGCTAACCCGCACCCGAGCCGGACACATTACCCGAACCCTCATGCTCTATGTCGGGGAAAAAGTTTTCCTGTATAGTAGTGACCTGGATAACCAAGGGAACACCCAAAACGGTATTTTTCAGAATATGTTACTCCTTCCTCACCCTCAGATTTCAGGCAAACTGGAACGAGCCAACCTAAGAACGGATCAAGCCCAGGTTTTAACCTATCAAGGTGGCCCCATGGCCATTACCGCCGTTCCGGGTGCTGGGAAAACCTTTATCAATGTGGAGTTACTTTTAGAGCTCATTGAGCGGGGTATTCCACCGGAAAAGATTCTGGTGCTAACGTACATGGACAGCGCCGCAAAGACGCTGTTATCTCGGCTAAAATCAAAACTCATGGGAATCTCGAATATGCTCCCCATGGTGAGTACCATTCATAGCCTGGCATTTCGGATCATTACCGAAGACGATCATGCCGTTTACCTGGGGCTAGACAGTAATCATCTGGATATTGTGGATGAAGCCCAAGAAATTGCCCTGATTGATCCCATTATTCGATTTTTTGATACGGGCAAAAATTACATCCGAAGCCCCAAACTGGCTTTAAAGGGGATCCAGTTGGCCAAATCGTATCGCCTCACGCCTACTGATCTCAAAACGCTTTGCAGCCAAAAAGGGCTTCAAGAAGGGCGTATTGTTGAACTAACCCGGATTTATGAGGCCTACCAACGCTTATTGCAAACCCAAGGGAAATTAGACTTTGCCGATCTCATCACCCACGCCATTACGTTACTGGAAGCCACCCCTGAGATCCGGGAAAAATACCAAAATCGCTTTCATTACATTATTGAAGACGAAGCACAAGACTCTTCTCTGTTGCTCCAAAGCTTTATTCACCTCTTGCAAGAAAAACATGGAAATCTCATTCGAACCGGAGACACAAACCAATCCATTACCACCACCTTCACAACTGCGGATACTTCTGTCTTTCGTCAGTTTATGCAACAATGCCAAGAAACGGGTCTTATCATCTCCATGAACCAAAGCAGCCGATGTGCTGAACCCATTATTGATCTGGCAAATAGCTTTATCACCTGGGCTTGCCAAGATACAATTCTCCAACAAGCTTTTCAACCCATCACAATGGCCCCGGTTCTACAAAAAAACCCACCCTTGTTAGAACCCATTCAATGTGAAATCTATCTTTTACCAGAGCAAGAGCAAGCCAGCATCTTGCAAAACATTCAACAGATCCAAGCCCAATATCCCGGCCAGAGTATTGCTGTTTTGGTTCGCAGTAATCCAGAAGTACTTGAATGGACCCGATACTTGCAAGCCCATGAGATTCAAGCCATCAGCTTTACGGATTTACCGGATCTCAATCCAGCCTTTTTACTGGTGGTTCGTATTTTAAGAGTTTTAGAAAACCCCTCAGATCTTGAAGAGACGCAGGTGTTATTTCAACAATTGTCCCAGTTTGGTATCCTCTCAGGCTTAATAGATACCACGGAAGTCCAAAATATTTTCAGTCTAGGGCCTCACCAAATTCACAATGGGAAACTCCTTCAACTTTACTACAATTTTCAGGATATGATGCGTTACGCCTTTGGCCAAGATATTTGCCATTTGATTGTTCGCCTTTCAGATATGTTTTTATTAGAGCCGCAGCATCGGAGTATTGGCTACCTTTGTGCCATTAAAGCCCAAGAGTGGGTTGATCAGCTGACGCAAATACAAGGCTTGGATCAATCTCCGTTAGAGTTGGTGAATCGGGAATTTGAGGCTTGTTTGCGACAAAAACGTTTGCCCTTTAAAAGTATTCAAGACACGTCAGTCTCTTCTCAAGCAGTTAAAAACCGATTTGTACAAATTATGACGTTACACAAATCCAAAGGGCAAGAATTTGACTTTGTTTTTATCCCTGGGATGACCGAAAAAAACTTTTCGAGCCTACCAGAGGCCATTGACAAGTACAAAAAATGGCAAGACAGCGATAAATTAGAGCTTGAACTGGATCGGATTCGCTTAAACACCCAAGAAGAGTTAGAAAAGCGTATTGCTGAAAAGAAACTCAAGAAAATCGAAGAGGAAGCACGGCTGGTTTACGTGGGGTTGACCCGGTCCAAACAAGGGCTTTATCTATCCTGCTCACTTCAAGGCACAGACTGGCGCGGAAAGCCAGAAGCTCAAGAGCCTTCTCGTTATCTAAAAGCCCTTGAAGCAATCCTCAGCCCAACACCTCAAAACGCAACAGATGAGGAAGCATTGAGCCATGCCTGAAAGTTATTCGGTCAATCAGTTAAAAACCTGGAACAAGTGCCAGAAAAAATATGAGTTTGACTATGTCCGAAAACTGCTTTGGCCAGCCAATCCTAAAAATTTCAGGCTGGGCAAAGGAGTCCATCAACTCCTGGACTATGCGTCAAGAAAACTCCCTTTAGCCCCAATTCTGACCAGTGCTGATGCTGACATTGTTTCTGTTTGGCAGATCCTCAACGACTCTAAATGGGCAAAGCTCCCCATTATAGCCAGTGAGTGGGGCTTTTCTCTGGAGATTCAAAAAAGCTGGCTGTATGGCAGAATTGACCGAATTGCTCAAGAAGATGACAGAATTCATATTTTAGACTGGAAAACCGGTACCGGTATTCCTTATCCCGCCCAAGAAGACTGGCAAACCTTAATTTATCTTTATGCTGTATTTGAGGCGCAGAAAGAGTTGGGGATTTCAATTAAAGCTGACCAACTCACCTTTACCTATGTTCAGGTCAATCACAATGCCCTCAAAACGGTTCAAGTACCCTATAGCACAGCCCTTCATGAACAAATCCAGGATCGCCTCACCCAAACACTTGACATCATTCAAGCCACATCATCGTTTCAACTCCCGCCGCAGTGCCCGGATCGGTTCTGCCCGTATCGAAAAATCTGTGGCATCGAAAGCCCAGAAATTTTAGAGGAACTCAGCGACCCACAAGCTGAAAATAAGGTAAAATCAGTAGTGGCAGAAGAGATTTTCTAACCATGAACCGTAGACGTTGGCTTATTTTTCTTTTTGGGGTGATTTTAGTGCTTTTTATTCTAAAAGCGCTAAAGTCGTTTGGTGCTACACCACTCAACATTGATGGAGCTGCTTTTTCATATAAACCGGATATTGATGCGTACTATTTCACGCAAATTACAAAACTGAGCACCCAAAACAACGGCTATATTGATAAGCATCAGGAGCTTGAGATTTATCACAAGCTTTACCAAACCCACCAAGGCACCCACCAGGATCTCACCGCTTGGAATGAAGCCGTTGGCACATCCCCCCAAGAATTTAGCATTCGGCTTCGACTTTATAATAACAGTATTAATGCATCTCATGAAACCCCAGTGACCATCGCTATAGATGCTAAGGTTGGAGAATATTATGTGGATACCAAAGCCTTTATGGTGGATCAAAAACACTTAGAGAAAACGGCCCGTTGGATTAAATGCCAGACCATTCATGACAAGATTCCCATGTTGGGAAGCGAAGAGACCTACACTTTTTATTCAAAACCCCTTTATTTTGGCGCTTATCTTTTATCTTTAAAACACCAGTTTCCGGTGGCCATCCGGGCTAAAATTACCCTGAGTGGATCCAAAATGGCCAAGGTGATTGAAATTCCTGTTTATTCCGATCATTTTGCCTTAGAAGACTTACAACACTAATTTTACGCAACATTTTGAGGTGGTTTTTCCTCCGTTAGCATGGTCCCCACCACCGCAGAAATCACTTGCTGAATTTGTTCTTGTTTTTCTTTAATCTCTTTTACCTTATCGCCATTGGGCTGAAGCTTTAAATACCGTTCATAACATTTCAGACTCTTTTCATATTGCCCTTGCGACCGAAAATCTTCACCCAAACTATAGGCAATATCCGCTGCCATCTTCTGAGGGTCCTTACGATCTTCCAGAAAATCAATCTGCTTCTCATAGGTTTCTGCTTTTTGGGGTGCCAGGGATTTTGCAATGCTGTAAATACGCTGGGCTAGCTCTTCCGCTTCAATGTATTTTCGTTTTTCAATATCTTGCTTTACTTTCTCGTGATGCTTTTCCAATTCTGCAACACCAAGTTGCTGCCAAAGCTCCTCTCGGCGCTGTTTAATTTTTCCTGGAATATTCCACGAATCCATTTCAACGGCCGTATTGTATGCCCAAAGTGCCCCAAAGAGGTCTCCTAGTTTATCGTACGTTACGCCAAGATTAATCAAAATGCCACTATCTTCAGGAATTCCAATATGTGCTTTTTCATACCATGTCATCGCTTCTGTGTATTCGCCTAACTGGTAGAGAACCGTTGCATAATGTTTATAGACTTTTGCATGTAGTGGAATAAGACTAACACTCTGCTTAAAAGCTTCTTTTGCATTCTTCAACTGGCCTGATTTCATAAATTTTTGGGCTTGTATCAGGTTATGGGTCGCAATTTTATCAGCTGTATCCATGCGCCCCTTCAGATAGATGCCCTCAGCACCTGCCGTTTTTGAACGTAGAAAACCTTTATAATTACGAAACGCCTCCGGGAGCTTTCCAACTTGTTCATAGGCCAAGCCCAAATTAAGATACACATTGGCTTGGGAAGGACGTAAATTCTGAAAAATCTCCCAATAATAAATGGCTTTGTTGTAGTCGTTGGCACTAAAGTACAGGTTACCCAGGTTTAAATAGGCTTTTTCTTCCATAGGGTTATACTCAATGGCCTTTAGCCAACGAACTTCTGCTTCATCAAGCCTATTTTTCTTGAAATACACGTTCCCAAGGTTTAAGAGGGCTTCAGAGGCATAGGGCTCATACTCCAAAACCTTTAAAAACTCGGCTTCAGCCGATTTATAATCCTCTCTTTGATACGCATCAATCCCTTTTTGAAAATGTTCATCCGTAATGGACATGAGGTTACCCGAATGCTACGTTACTTTTATAGAATAATTATCGTCACAGAGGAGAGATTCTTGAAAAAATCGGCCCAATCTCATGCGTTTCCTATCGGGAAGGTCCTCACCATTCTGGCAGACACCTACCCCAACCACCCCATGGCAGAGGTTACCGGGCGAGATCCTTACAAGGTGTTGGTGGCATGCATTATGAGTCTGAGGACCAAGGATGAAACCACCATGCCTTTGGCTGAAAATCTGTTTAAAATTGCAGATACCCCTCAGAAAATGGTTCAACTTCCTGTCAAAAAAATTGAACAGCTCATTTATCCCGTGGGCTTTTACAAAACCAAGGCCCAAAATATTTATGATATTTCACAGCGCTTAATTGACGAATTTAACGGCAAAGTTCCGGATGACATTGATACGTTACTCACGTTTAAAGGCGTCGGACGAAAAACAGCCAACCTGGTTGTGGGCCTTGGATTCCAAAAACCGGCTGTGTGCGTGGATACCCATGTCCATCGAATCTGTAATCGCCTGGGATACACTGAAACCAAAACCCCTGAGGAAACAGAGTGGGCTCTTCGAGAAACACTTGACCCCAAATATTGGGCCATCATTAATAAAGTGATGGTTCGCCATGGCCAGGAGTGCTGTAAACCCATTGGGCCCCGTTGCCCAGAGTGCCCTGTTGAACAATACTGCCAAAAAGTGGGCGTGAAAACGAAACCCCTCAAAAAATCGATACCCGTATAGAAAGAATCAAAGGCTTTACCCACCAGGATGGCAAATCTCATGGGAAACTTGATTAAACTTTGAGAACGCTGTAAAACTAATCTATGTCAACGCTCACAGAACATGAAGAACCTCGCTCTGTCGCCTTTCACACCCTGGGTTGCCGAGCGAATCAGTTGGAATCATCCGCACTGGCCGATGAATTTCGTCACCATGGCTGGTTTGTGTCGCCTTTTTCAGAAAGTGCTTCTTTATACATTATCAATACGTGTACTGTTACTGGTGGCAGTGACAGTGAGTCTCGCCGAATTATTCGAAAAGCCAAACGCTTAAATCCCAACGCTCGAATTGCAGTAACGGGCTGTTATGCCCAGATTGCAGCCAGCGAAATTGCCCAGATTGAAGGTGTTAGCTATGTGATTGGGAATAATTTTAAGCAGGATATTTACCAGATTGTTCAAGAAATACCTCCCCCAGACGGCCCGCTGGTGAAGGTCTCCGAAATTGATAAAAGCCGGATTATGGCTGGTGCCACGACTTCTGCCATTAACCGAACCCGGGCAAGCCTAAAAATTCAGGATGGATGCGATTTTAAATGTACCTATTGCATCATTTGGGTAGCACGTGGCCCCAGCCGAAGTTTACCCATTTCCGTCCTCAAAGCCCAACTGATGGATCTCATTGAACAAGGGTATCAAGAGATTGTACTCACCGGGATTAATATCGGCCAATATGAAGATCCTTTTTCTCATGGCGATTTAACTGCTTTGCTCAAAGAATTGGTTGCCATACCGGGGCGCTTTCGCCTGAGGCTTTCCTCACTGGATCCAGCAGAAGTCACCCCCGCCCTGTTAGATCTCATGGCCAGCACCGATAAAATTTGTCCCTTTTTCCATTTATCCATCCAAAGCGCAGAGGATCATGTGCTAAAACGCATGGCCCGGCGCCATCGGGTTGCGGATCTATACGCCGTCTGTAAACTGATTCAGCAAAAAATTCCAAGGGCCGCCATTGGTGCCGATGTCATCGTAGGATTTCCTGAAGAAACCCCGGAACGCTTTGCCCAAACATATCATGCACTTTCCGAGCTGCCCATGAGTTATTTTCATACGTTTACCTATTCCAAGCGAGAAGGAACCCCTGCCGCAGATTTTCCCGACCAGGTTTCTGACACGGAAAAAAAGGAGCGGGCGCATCAACTCATTGCCTTATCGGATGAAAAGAATTTACACTATCGACAGCAGTATCTGGAGAAAAAGGTTCACGTTATTGTTGAGGAGAAACAGGATTGCGGGATGAGTGAAAATTACCTCCATATCACGTTAGATCGGACAGACCTCCCCCAAAATAGTCTTGTCCCCGTTAAAATTGTTGCGGTAACACAGGACCAAACCCTGGGGCAGGTGTGTTCATGACCCGCCCGTTTTATGTCACCACGGCCATTTATTACGCCAATGCAGCCCCCCATATAGGCCATGCGTATGAAGTGATTGGCGCGGATGTTATTGCCCGATTCCAAAAACTAATTGGAAAAAATGTCTTTTTCCTCACCGGTACCGATGAACATGGCATTAAGGTAGAAAAAACCGCCGCCAAACACAATATGACACCCAAAGATTATGTGGATCATATTTCACATGCCTTTCAAGAGACCTGGCAGTATCTCAATATTGATTACTCCCGCTTTATCCGAACCACTGATCAAGATCACTACGACGTAGTCAGTCGCTTATGGAACATTCTGTATGACCAAGGGGATATTTATAAGGCCACGTATACCGGCTTGTATTGTGCAGGGTGTGAAACCTTTACAGCACCACGGGATTTAACGCCGGACGGCCTCTGTCCGCATCACCTCACCAAACCGGATCCCGTGGAAGAGGAAAACTATTTTTTCCGCCTCAGCAAGTATAAACAGCAAATTCAAGACCACATTCAGTCTCACCCAGAGTTTATCCTCCCAGAATTTCGGCGAAATGAAGTTTTAAACCAACTTGAAGAGCTGGAAGATATTAGCGTGTCCCGATCAAGACGCTCTGTCTCTTGGGGAATCCCTGTACCCAATGATCCTGAGCAGGTGATTTATGTGTGGATTGATGCGCTCAGCAACTACCTCACTGGCATTGGATGGTCTACCGATGAAGCCCAGTTTGAGCAATACTGGCCAGCAGATGTCCATGTCATTGGCAAAGACATTCTCCGTTTTCATGCCCTTTATTGGCCCGCAATGTTGTTTGCCGCCAAACTGCCGCTGCCTAAATCAATCTTGGTGCATGGGTTTATTACAGTCGCCGAAACCAAAATTAGTAAGAGTATTGGCAATGTCATTGCACCCCAAGATCTTGTTCAACGCTTTGAATTGGATACCGTTGATCCGGTTCGCTATTACATGATGGCAAGTACAGGCTTTGGCCAGGATGGTAGCTATACTGATGAAGAATTTAAAAATCGGATTAATGCCGATTTAGCCAACAACCTGGGGAATCTCCTTAACAGAACCCTCAATATGGTGAACAAGTATTTTAACGGGGAAGTACCCAAAGCCGATCAGGACGCAATAAGCCTCTTGAGCCAAGAGACCTTGAATCATATCCGAGAATTGTACACCCAATATCAATTTAACGACGCCATTCAACAGATCATGGACTTGGTTGACCAGAGCAACAAATACATCAATGATGCAGAGCCCTGGGCACTCTTTAAAGAGGAGAAATTACAAGAATTGGCCAACGTGCTTTACACCGTTTTAGACGCTTTGCGGCAAGTCGCGATTCTGATTTCACCCATTACCCCCACCATTAGCCAGCGGATTTGGGAACAACTGGGCTGCCAAAATGAAATTCAAAAGGCTGATTTTCGCTGGATATTCGGCTTGCCCCTTCCAGCAGGTCAAAGAATTTCTCTGGGCACCCCCATTTTGCCCCGACTGGAAAGTGAAATTGTGGGTGCTGGAAAGAAAAAGTGATGTTGGTTGATAGTCATGCTCATCTAGACTACATTGAACGAGAAGGCCAGGACATTACTGAGGTTATGGCAAACGCTGAGGAGGTAGGTATT
>JANWIO010000123.1 GCA_025449835.1 Vampirovibrionales bacterium | reverse complement strand
TATCCAGGCTGGACATTTTCGTTTTTAAGCACCAAGGCGTATCAGCTTTATCCGATGATGCCCTTTCAAAACGAGCATTTCTTGGTGTTTGGCAGTGAAGACAGAGGATTACCCGAAGCCATTTTAAATAAATATCCTGAGCATAGCTTTCGGATTCCCATGTTACCCGATCGCCGGAGCCTGAACCTGGCCACTTCAGCCAGTATTGTCCTGTATGAAGGGCTTCGTCAGTTAGAAGGCTGGCCAAGCCCGCAATAAGGGCCTTGACTCTCACCCGGACACAAATTTTTCAGTTCAAAAAATTATTTAGCAAAAACCATCTTTCACGGGGTTTTAAAAACTATCGTGCCCCAAGCATTGGAGAATTACTGATGAACCTCGCTTTATCGCCCACTTTTGCCAACTCTGGAACACCTCGGTTTGGTCAGAATAATAAGGATGATGATTTTGCTACGTATGCAAAGTCGAATGAATCTTTGTTGCCTGAATTAGAGGATACACTTGATCTCATTGCGCCTGGTAGGGCAGGTCTTTTGTTGGAATCTTTTCTTGATCAGCCTTTTGTAGATGATCAGGGAGACGCCGTAAGTCTGTTAGGAAAGCAGATTCAAAACAAACATATTTTAACCCTGGTGGCAAACTTTTTACGCAATAGCGATACCAACCTTACCCCTCGTGATCTCAGTGGGATTCTGAAAAACACGTTTAATACCTTGTTTGGCTTGTTTCACAAGCATGCTGAAAAACTCGATCATAACTTTAGTTTCGGGGTACAGCGGGTCATTGATAAGATGCTTGAACTGAGACTGTTAACGCAAAAAGATCAGGCCCTACAACTCACCGACTATGGTAAGGGTGTTGCGAAAATAATTGAATCAGAAAGCCAATAATCTCAAGACCGCTTTCATCGTTATCCAATCTACAAAGCGGCTTGTCGTGGGAATAGAGTTCAGCGTATGATAAGGACAGCAAAACCAGATGTGTCTGACGAAAGAAGGAATTCCTCTTGATTATTGTGATGAAGGCAACGGCCACTGAGAATCAAATTGAAACAGTTGCAAAGCGATTGCAAGACCTTGGCTTTAAAACCATCTTGAATCGTGGCGACGTAATGACGGTGATTGCAGCGATTGGCGATAAGCGCTTGATTGAAACGGAATCCCTGGAATCTATGGAAGGGGTAAAGCAAATTCTGCCCATTCAAGAACCTTTTAAGATGGCTGGTCGGGAAGCTCATCCCCAAGACACCGTGATCCGTTTTAACAATGGGGTTTCCATTGGGGGGAACAGCAATTTTGTGGTGATGGCCGGGCCATGTAGCATTGAATCTGATCCGAATCTTTTATTTCAAATTGCAGACACTGTTAAAGCTTCTGGCGCTCAGTTTTTACGAGGCGGCGCTTTTAAACCTCGGACCAGTCCGTATGATTTTCAAGGGCTGGAAGAAGAAGGCTTGAAACAATTGGCTGCCGCACGGGAAAGAACCGGATTACTGGTGATTACGGAAGTGATGGACAGCCAAGAAGTACCTTTGGTGGCTGAGTATTCTGATATTCTTCAGGTGGGTACCCGGAATATGCAAAATTTCAAGCTGTTAAAAGCGGTGGGACGTCAAAATAAGCCGGTGATGTTGAAACGAGGCTTAAGTGCCACGGTGCGAGAGTTTTTATTGGCCGCAGAGCATATTTTATATCAGGGCAACGAACAAGTGATTCTTTGTGAGCGGGGTATTCGCGGGTATGATAATACGTTTACCCGAAATGTGCTGGATTTAGCCATTGTCCCCGTGCTCAAACGAACGAGCCACTTGCCCGTGATTGTGGATCCCAGCCATGCCACTGGGCATCGTTATCTGGTACCACCCATGGTAAATGCCTCAGTCTTTTCTGGTGCGGATGGGGTGATGATGGAAGTCCATTATGATCCAGATAAAGCCTTGTCGGATGGGGCACAAAGCTTAACGTTAGATCAGTTTAAGGCGGTTATGGAAAATCTCAACAAAGTGACAGCCTTTTATAAAGAGTTGAAGCAACCCGAATGTCTGATCAACGCGTAGATCTCCAAAGCCTTGTTCCCACGGAAGCGATTAATGCCAACACCCAGGGGATTGATTTGCTCCCAACAGAGGGGATTTTAAAGCTGATTAACGAAGAAGATCAGCGAGTTGCCCTCGCCATTCAGTCTGTGATCCCCCAAATTGCGCAAGTCGTAGATAAAGTGGTAACCGCTTTTTCCGAAGGTGGTCGCTTATTCTATGTTGGTGCTGGTACCAGTGGTCGCTTAGGGGTATTGGATGCTTCAGAATGCCCACCCACTTTTGGGGTGGATCCCACCTTGGTGCAAGGCATTATTGCGGGTGGTGATTTGGCATTGCGCAATGCCGTTGAAGGGGCCGAAGATTCTACGGAAGCCGGTGAGAAAGCCATTTTAGACGCGGGTATAACATCTAAAGATGTTGTCATTGGGATTTCTGCTAGTGGTGGGGCTTCTTTTGTGGTCGGTGCTGTTAAAGCCTCCCAAAACAGAGGCGCTTTTACAGGAGCCATTACCTGTCATCCGCAGGGGGCTTTGGCTCAGACAGCAGATATTGCCATGGTGGCTGAAGTGGGCCCTGAGGTCATTGCGGGATCCACTCGGATGAAGGCCGGAACAGCGCAAAAGTTAATTTTAAATATGATCACCACCGGGGCCATGATTGCCTGGGGAAAAACCTATCGCAACTTGATGGTGGATTTAAAGCCCAGCAATAAAAAGCTTCAGGATCGTTCTATTCGGATTGTGGCGACCTTGGCCAATACGTCTGCTGAAGAAGCCCAAAAGGCTTTACAGATTACACAAGGACGTGTAAAGCCTGCCGTGGTCATGCTGGCCCGGCAAGTTTCATTTGAAAAAGCCCAGGCCCTGTTGCAATATCATCATGGTAAACTAAGAGGCGTTTTAGAGGAGGAGGATTAACCCCATGAGCCAATTTTACCAAGCCCTGGTTCAAAATGCCCAGCGCTTTCCCAGCCAAGAAGCTATTGTGGAGGATGAAACCCGTTGGACGTATCCGCAATTTTTGCAACAGGTGGATCTGGCGGCTTCGGCTTTTAAAGCCAAACAGGTGGCTCGTGGCGATCGTATTGGCTTGATGCTCTATAACCAAAAAGAATTTTTAACCTGCTTTTTTGCCTTACGCAAAATTGGGGCCATTGTGGTGCCCATTAATATTCAGATGTTGCGTCAAGATATTGCCTTTGTAATTCAAAATGCGGGGCTTCGTCACATTGTAATTGATAGTGCCCTTTATCCTCATCTCAAGCCTTATCCGTTGAGTTTTATTGTGGTGGGTGACTCGGAAGATAAGGCCCTTTCCTATGAAACCTTTTTAGAACAAGGCCAAGCCCTGGGGGCGGTTGAAGCGGTGGAGATACCTTTAACCGATACAGCCTTTTTGCTTTACACCTCAGGAACAACGGGTTACCCAAAGGGCGTGATGTTGAGTGAACGCAATGTTTTAGCAAACCTGGAAGGCTTGGAACAGGTGGCTGAATTTGGCGCAGGTGATCGTATGATTCTAGCTCTGCCATTATTTCACGCGTTTGGCATTATTATTGCCCTTATCGGTCTGATGACAGGCGCTTCCTTATCTTTGATTCCCAAGTTTCAACCCAAAACCATTGTGGAAAAATTGGTTTCTGAAAAAGCAACGGTGTTGCCGTTGGTGCCTACGTTGTTTACGGTGATTCTGGATCTGATTACCAAGCAGGGCGGTATTGAAGTGCCAAATCTTCGATTTTGTATTTCAGGGGGAGCCAGTTTGCCCAGCCAGTTGCTCAAACGGATCGAGGCAGAACTCAAGGCCCCGGTTCTGGAGGGCTACGGCTTAACGGAAACCTCACCGGTGTTAACCATTAATGATCCCTGTGTGGGAAGTATTCCAGGGTGTGTGGGGAAACCCCTGCCCAATGTGGAAGTGCGGATCGTGCATGAAGACGGCACGCCTTGCGCCACCGGAGACGTTGGGGAAATCTGGGTGCGGGGTGAAAATGTGATGAAGGGGTATTACAATTTACCCCAGGACTCTGAGGCTGCGTTTGCCCCGGATAGCTGGTTGAAAACAGGAGACTTAGGGCACCTGGATGCCGACGGTCGGCTGTTTATTTCGGGGGGTCGCAAGAAAGACTTGATTATTAAGGCCGGTGAAAATATTTCACCCTTAACCATTGAGGAAGTACTTTATCATCATCCGGCCATTCGGGAAGCGGCGGTAATTGGAATTCCAGATCCCAAGCTGGGCGAAGAAATTGCCGCATGTTTGAGCTTAAAAGAAGGGCAGTCGGTCACGGAGTCCGAGATCATCCGATTTTGCAGGGAGCAGCTCTCTCCCGCCTATGTGCCTAAAGCCGTTTTCTTTTTCGAAGAACTGCCTAAAAACCCAGCCGGTAAAATTGTCAAAAAGCTGCTGCGGGAAGACCTGGCCAAACGAGCTTCTGCGTTACCTTAAACTGTTCGATTTACGTCGGGTAAATTGGAGAGTGCTTCAGTAAAGTCGTTTTCTGGGGTTGAGAGCCAAAACCCTTCCCAGAGTTCCATTAATCGGTTTGGGGCGGTGCTGTTGACGGCATTCATAAATAGGTCTAAAAAGCCTTTTGCATCTTGGCCATCGGCATAGCCGATCTCAGATCCATTTTGGGCAATCACCGTCATGTTACCACTGCTGTCTGGCTCTAAGATAATCTTAAAATTGGCTCTTTCAGGTTTACTTTTAACGGTCTCGTTTGAAGGGGCAAGTGTTTTTTGAAAAACCGTATTGGCTCGGCCTTCAGTGCCCCAGTTAAATTTGTGTCGAGCTCCGAATTGAATGGATGCATTGGCCGTATTGGCTGAAAGGGTGGGAAGTTGCATGGGGATATTCTCCGGCTCAGGGTCATTGTCTATCCCAATAAAAGCCCTCCAGGTTTAAAATTGCCCAAAGCGCGATTGGGTTGTCACAAAAATTAACATCCGTTGAAGCAGATTATCGTTTTGAAAGCGAGGGAAGAATCGTTTCTTTAATCGCCTCAAAACACCAAGCGTGCTGAGCCTTTTCAATACGTCGGCTATGTGCGCTTTGAAGAAGTATCATCCCGTTACTTAGCTTGGTGGTATGAATGGATGCTTCTTTTGGTTCATTCTGGCTTTGCGCCCCAAATTTTATGGAGCGTACAGGTTTTATGACTGAAATGGATAACGGATTCATCGGTCCCTCCTCAAGAAAGTTGTAATGGGGGTTTAATAAAACTTTTTTCGAAACGCTTCAACGCTCATTTCAGGCCCACTCAATGTGTCCCATTCATTTTTGCGATGTTCTGCGTTGAGTATTGGGAAAGCAGCACAGGAACTTTGGGCTGCCTCTATTCGTAAGGTATGGTCACTGACAAGACGAATACCTTTCCCTGCTTTCCAGTCCCGTTGCCTCGCTTCTTTAGCTCGTTGAATATGATCTTCCTGTTCTTGTCTCGCTTGCCGTTCCACCGATGTTAAAGAAGCATAAAAAGCTTTGGCATCCGCCCCATCGGCATATCTTACCGTATTACGGCTATAGCCAATGGCAACCATGTCTTCCCCTTTTTGTAAAATGCTGCCCTTTCGTTGAAACGGATCTTCATCCACAACCTTATACCCCTTGGAATAGGTAAAATGGCTTTCAATAGTCTCTCGATACGCTTTGGCTTCGGCTTCATTGGGAAACGTGAGTTTTGCGCTTGCACCAAATTTTACGGGTTTCAGTGGTTTAAAGCTCGAAATAGAAAGATTTCCCATGATAAAACTCCCAGGTCGTTTCTAAAATCTGTTTAGATTGAAATACAAACTGTGATAACACGCAATGTTCTCTTTAAAAAAAAGATTTATTTAATAGCCGTGAAAGTCCTCGGGTTCATGGGTTAAGTCAATTTCTTGGGCATTGTTCCAAAACTGATGTTGCAATTGTTGGGTAAGCCAAGATTGGACCGTACTGAGGTCATACCAAGAAATGGTGCGGCCAATAGAGCCTTCAAAAATGCTAGTCTGTTCTTTCCTCGGGATGGGATAAGGCCCAAGCTTTTTAGCGTGTTGTTCCCGATTTTGATCGATTCGTTCTTGATCGTTCTTTTTGTAGGTGTCTATCATTTCATGGGCCAGATCAAAATAGGTTTGGGCATCAATATCATTGGCCAAATGTACTGTATTCCCCTGACGGCCCACCACTGCATAAACTTCGTTTTTTTTCGGATGCTTGACCACGTTCATCCCATCAAAAAAGATATCCCAAGAAGGTTGATGCTTTGTTTTATACTGTTCTGCCAACATATGTCGAAAGACTGAGGCTGCGGCTTCGTTTTTAAGCTTAAACTTGAACTTGAGACCAAATTTTACAGGATGTTGAGGGCGTATTGTCATCATTTTCATGAGAACCTTTCTTTTTGGAGGGGAATTCTTCTTCAAATTAAAACGAAAACGATGGGAAGATTCAAACACTACATTACAGGTTCCCTAAAAAACGGTATTGCACCCCTAACCAAGTGGGTGATTACAATAGGGCTTGTCTGGGCAAGAATGGCGTGTTGGCCAGAAAATAAACAAGAGGGTATAATGAAAAATGCAGGTCATGCCAAATGGTGTGAGAGTTGGCAGTAGAGTAGGTTCTTAGGAGTGGAATTCTGTCTGTAATTGCAGTTATTCCGGCACGATATGCCTCAACTCGCTTTCCAGGAAAGCCATTGGCTTTGCTATCTGGAAAACCCATGGTTCAATGGGTTTATGAACGTGTGAGTCAAGCAAATGGCTTTGATGAGGTGATTGTTGCAACAGATCACCCAGATATTTTTGACACAGTTAAGGCTTTTGGCGGGGCGGTTGAAATGACCGCTGAACATCACCCTTCTGGCACAGACCGGGTTTGGGAAGTGGCTAAAACGCGAAAAAATGCACAATTCATTTTTAATGTCCAAGGGGATGAACCCTTGGTGAATCCCCATTATCTAGATGAGGCGATCATGGGGCTAACATTGCATCATGAAAATGCCGATATTATTACTTTAATGGCGCCTATTCACGATGTGGCAGAGATTGAAAATCCCAGTGTGGTGAAAGTGGTGACATCTGGAAGTAATGAGGCGCTTTATTTTTCACGGGCGGCTATTCCCTATGCACGTCCACCGGTGGAAGTGGAGGCCCGGATGAATCACTCGTTCCGTCATATTGGCATTTATGGTTTCCGGCGATCGGCGTTGGAAAAGTTTGTTCAACTTCCGGTTTCTCCATTGGAAGCCTTGGAAAAATTGGAGCAGTTGAGAGCTTTAGAGGCTGGGATGCGAATCGTTGTCCTTTCAGTTCCTGAAGCACCCATTGGTGTTGATACACCAGCAGATCTATCCAAGATACAAGCCACGATAGATCTTGAATATCACGTTTAATATGGAGGGTTTTTTATGAATCTATTAACCAAAATTGCTGTTGGAGGACTGCTCGGTGTATTTATGGGCACGTTTATTTCAGCTCCCAGTTATGCCACCACTGTTCTTCAAGGCGATTCGGATAATGGATCCAATGCAGTACAGCATGTACAGCTAATCGAAGGGGATTCTGTGAGTACACCACCCGTCCCAGCACAAATTGCTAGTACAGCGGATACAGAAGAGATCTTGAACACATCCGATTCCAGTGGTGTGACCCAAATGGTTGCTCGGTATAATCGGAGTTTGGGATCGAATCAGGTTCGGCAAATCTCCCAAAGCATTCATTTTTTAAGTAATAGTTATGGCCTAGATCCGCGCTTATTAACCAGTTTGGTTGCAGTAGAGTCATCATTTCGTCCTGCAGCCGTATCTTCATCAGGAGCCATTGGTTTGGGTCAGTTAAAACCAGAAACGGCGCATTGGCTTGGGGTTCAAAATCCCTATAACCCGGTTCAAAATCTGGCAGGTGTTGCAAAATATCTTCGTTATTTACTGGATCGATACAATGGAAATGTACGTAGTGCCCTAGCTGCTTATTTTCTAGGCCAAGGCACTGTTGATCGCATGGGGATAACCAGCGGTGCAGAGTACTATATCAGCAAAATCAGTCGGGTATTTCGCCAGTTTTAAAGGATTGATTTCTAGTATTACTTGAATAACGAGTTAGTGATATTAGCGAAAGTCTTTGCCAGAGGCCGTTCCCTCCTCTGGGAAAGCAAGCTTCCTTATTTGAAGGGGATTCTCCCCTTTCGAAAAAAAGCGAGATTTCCCATGCCATCCGATAAATCTCATTCAATCGCTTTTTCCCTATCCCCATGAGATTAAACATTCCAGCAGGGTGGGGTAGGGCAGTTGGGGTCCCACACGAACGATAGTGAGTGGGGCAAAGTGTCAGGCCCCGCATCAAAATGATTCAATGGAGCAGAGTTTTTCTTTCATAATCGATTTATTTATTGTTTTTTCAAGAAATAAGAGGAATGATCCGATATAATACCCATGCATGTGATGATCAACAAGAGGCCTGTACCGTGATTTTGGCGATTAAAAATTTATTTAGAAAACAAAAAAGTGTGCTGATGTTAGCCGTTTTACTGGTTTCAGTGGCAAGCTTGGCTTGGTGGAGTCTGAGCCCAAAGCCTGCTTACGCGGATTCTGCTTCATCGGGATGGTATGAACATGCCTCAGGTTTTCAAGAAGCCCTCCACCTTCATAATGAAACCGGAAAGCCTATGTTTATTTATGTATATGCGCCCTGGTGTCATTATTGTCAAAATTTCCATCGGCAAGTCCTTTCAAGCAGCGAGCTTGAAAATTATTTACAGTCGTTTATTAAGGTTGAATTGTACCCAGATGAAAGCCAAGCAGGTAAAAAGATTGCCAACAGCTTGGGTATAACCAGTTACCCCACCATTTTGGTGGCGTATGGAAGCTCTCACCATTTGCATAACATCAGCCCCTTTATCCAAAAGAATGGCGAATGGGTGATGGATAGCCCCACCCAGTTTATTCGGGTGATTCAGTCCGGGCGCAACTAAAGCCTGCCACATTTCATTTAAAAGAATCGGCGTTGGGTAAGATCGACTTCGATTCTTTTGTTTTGTTTTCGGAACCGGGTCTTTTTAGAAGAAGAAACCTTCAGGGCTCCATTAGATTGCTGATTTTTCAAGAGAGCCCTTTGTTTGAAGGATGGAAGATGAGCATGTATTTTGTTTAATAACACTGAGGACGAGTGTGGGCGTTTATCTGAAAATATTATTGAGGTGAGATCTTGAGCGGTATACACAGCTTTAAAACAATAATTTCTAAAGACTATGAATTTTTGGGTCTTGATGTCTCGCTCTTACTCCATATTTTATTAAAAATATTTCCGTTGATGCTGGGAGGAACCGTTCTCTGTTTTCTGCTGGGTTGGGGAATCATTCATGTTGGATTTCAAGATCACTACCGCTCAGAGGCCAAGGCTATTGTAACTGTTCCTGGAAATACAGATCAGAAAAACAGTGGAGGACCAGAAATTACGGCAAGGGATCGGGCAGCACTTGTTCAAAGCACTTCTATTACGAAAATACTGTATACTCGTCTTCGGAAAATGGGTGCCGTTTCGGCCCTCAAAAACCCGAGTGCTTTATGGCATCGCCATCTTTTAAATATTCATACTGTTCCCAAGAGTCATGTTGTGGCCTTTAGCGGCGTAAATACCAACCCTCAAAAGGCTCAAAAGATGGATCAGGCCCTGGTAAAAACCTATCAGGATACTTCTAAAAACTTTGCCTTGGAACCATTGCTGAGTCAAAAAAAGGTTTTACTGCACCAGATTACGCAGACCGAAAAACAATTGAGTCAGCTGAATCATGGATTGTATCACTTAGCCCGTGTGTACCATACCGTTGATATCCATAAGGAAGGCCAGCTCCTGCTAACACAGCGATCTGAACTAACACAGGATTTCCGAAACACGGCAGCGGCCCTTGCGGGTAAAAAAGCTGAAATTGTCAGCTTAAAAAAGACCCTTCGGAGTCAATCCTTACCCATGCATTATTTATTGGTGGATAAGACAGATAAGTCAGCAGCCAATGGCATTGAATCGCTCATTTTTTCGCCACCCGATGCAAAACAAGCGAAAAAGTCTCAGATAGGAAGTGATTCAAAGGAAAGCCACACCCATCAATCTATTGTGCCTGTGGCTGAAAAAAATCCAGCCATTTCTAAAATATCGTGGCAAAACATTCAACAGGATTTATTGAAACATCTTTATCTGATGGAAGCTGAAAAAGCTTCCCTTGAAACCCAATTAAAGACCCGAAAACAGCAATTAAGATATGTTGAGGCGCAGCTTCATAAAATTCCACAAGCAGAATCGGCTTTTTCTCACATCATTCATCAAAAATGGTATCAAGAAAGTTTTTTGCATCAATTGGAATCATCAGTTGCAGGGATCCAAACAAAATTACTGAATAACACGCCTAAAATCCAGATGATTCAAGAGCCCTCCTTTCCAAGGGCTCCGTTGATGCCTGATAAAAGGAGTCTTTTAATCTGGGCAGCCATGGTGAGTTTTGCATTGCCCTGGGGCATTGGCGCCGGTAAAGAATATGCTAAATTGCGGGTTACTCGCATTCGGTTTTTAGAAAAGCATTTTAAAATGCCGGTTTTATCGCTTTTTCCTTTTATGCCCCGAGACCCACGCTGTCTCAGAGCTTTTTCGCCAGCATTGTCTGTTTATCATGAGCCCATGCGTCAGGCTTATCATCGATTGGCGATTAATATTGCAGGGTTTGCACATTCTCAAAATAAAAAAGCCTTTGCGGTGGCTCCTATAACTACTGATGGCTTGGAACATTCCACGGTGCTGGTGGAAACGGCTAAAATTTGGGCCAAGCAAGGTCAGCGGGTACTCATTGTGGATGGTCATTTTACGGATCCCCGGGTGGACTTTTTATTAGGGGGGTGCCCCCAATCTTCTGGCGGTATTGAAATTTTGCTGGGCCAACTTGAAAACCTCAACCCTGACACGTCTGTTTCGGAGCGATTGGCGCTTATGCAGCCCTATATTCATCAAAGTTCACAACATGAAAATATTTTTTATTGTTCAGCCAGTACCAATGTGGTCAAAAACGGTGTGGATCCAACCAGCCTTTTAAATTCGTACGGATTTAAAATCTTTATGGAAACGCTAAAAAGTGAGTATAACTGGGTTTTAATGGATACCCCTGCTTTATTAGGCAAAGTTGCCCCTTACCTGATTTTAAGACATCTGGATGGGGTGGTGTTATGGATAGATCCAGGCAGTACCAAGCGTCAGATTGAATTGGTGAATCATAATCTTCAACTGGTGGGAACTGAAGTTTTAGGTGTGGCGCTGCCCGATATTATGTCGGATCTGAGGGCCAACCATGTTGCACAGATATTCCCCAAAAAACCTACACGGGGGGCAAATCAAATGACGGATTTTATGAATTGTTAAAAAGGCGCAAAAATATATTCAAGATTATCCCTAAATTCCTTTTATACTTTAAAAAATAAGCATTAAAAGGTGTAACTATTTATTCATATTTTATCAATAGGTTTTAAAAATAATACTTTATATCAATACAAGCGAAGTGTATGAGATGGCTAGGTGAGGCCTCTCTGGCTTCTGTTTATTAAAAAATGGTAAGGCGTAAGAAAAGATAAGGGAGGATAAGAATATGCCAGATGGCGCACAGGTAACTATTCGTCGGATCACAATAGTACCGAGTAAAGACAAGATTCCAGTCAAAGATTTTCGAGATTTTTATCGTTTTGCCGATGGAGACGGTGATGGAAAGCTGAGCAAGGATGAGCTGAAGACCTACCGTCAGATTACCGCCTTGGCAATGCTTGGGTCTTTGGGTGACCCTAAAAAAGAAAAAGCGTTGGAAGACAAAATAGGCCGATTTCATGATCCTTATAACGTTGTTGTCTCATTTTCGGACAAATTGGATCCGAAGAAGACCGGTTTTGTACCGTTAGACGCCATTGAAGAACTGGCCAAAAAATATCAAAAGCCAGAAGAACTTTCGGTGGCTGAGCTGGGGCAAGAGCATATATATGACTATGAAACCGGGGAACTGACCGATACGATTGATGTTCCACCCCCCAAAGAAGCTGCTCCACAAGCAGAATCGAATTAAAAAATAAGGTTCTCAGAACAGATCGGCCCCTTGGGAGCTGGTCTGTTCTGTTGAAAGTTAGGACATAGAGAATAAGGAGATTGAGGAGATGTTTGATTTACCAGGGGTAACCCGTTGTCCTGTGACGCCGCTATCTGGTCAAGAGGCAACGTTGATGAAGGATTTTCGAGATTTTTATACCATTGCCGATCTAAACGGGGATAAGAAGCTGACTCAGGAGGAGCTAGAGACGTATCAGCAAATAGAGGGGATCTTATTATTTCTGGCTCAGGGGGACCCGGCCAAAGAAAGGGCCTATCATGAAAAATCAGATCGGTTTCTCGATTCTTTTAACGTGCTTTCCACGTTTTGGGACCAATTGGATTCGAATAATAGGGGCTTTGTGCCTTTAAGCACCATGGAAGAATTAGCCCAAAAATATCAACGTCCTGAATCGTTGTGGGGGGCTGTATTGGGGTAAATAAAATATTCACTGATTGTTGAAGAGGTTTAAAAGGGAGATAAAAATAAAATTGCCTTCTGGTGCTCATTGATTTGTGACTGGGGTGTTGATGACTTTGTGAGGGATTTTTCGCCCACCGCCATCAGGAGCAACGTAAGCTGTTCCAAACTGCCTGGGGGATCGCCAATGGGTTCCCTGAAACCGTGGGTCAGGTTTGATTTTAAAAATGGATCTGAGTACATCAGCGGTGTCATGGGAGATTCAAAGGCCTCGATTACAGCGGAATGATAGCGTCCAATTCTCAGGCGTTTTAATTTTTATAAAAATGTCCGGAGACCTACTGTCTAACTTCGGTTCTCCGGACAATATTGATCATATCGAGTTTGAAAATTTTTAAACACCCACAGTTGGGCAATGTTCATTTTGTTGGGTTTGTTGTTGTTCAATGGGAATCACTTGTTTGGGCTGGCCTGTGAGATTAAAGACCGCAATTTCAGGGGTGCTCTGATATCGAAAAGGATGCAGCGCAAAATCACAATTGGGAAAATGCAGCGCAATGGAAGCTGAACCAATACCACTGGTGACATAGAGTTGCGATTTTTCTAAAAACGTAAACCAGCCGTACTGATAGCGATGTTGAAATACATGACGCTGGAAAAGATTAATGAGGGGGTGATTGACGTGGCCGCCATGGGTGTGTCCAGACAGAATCAGTTGAGGGGCTGTTGGGATTTTCGACAGATGTGGGGCAAGTAGTGGGTTGTGGGCTAAAGCAATATGGGGCACAGTGGCATCCACGCGGCCGATGATGGCATCAAACTCGGGCGTTCCATTTCTCAGATCGTCAATACCAGAGATCCAGATCTTTTCTCCCTCTTTTTCCACCGGTAACGCGTGGTTCACCAAAACCCGAAATCCCGATGCTTTCATCATTTTTCGAAGGGCAAAGCCTTGATAGCCATCACTATAGTCATGATTCCCCATACAGGCCCATTTCCCCATGGGTGCCTGGAGTTGTTTGAGGAAAAACTCCGCCAACCCCAGATATTTTGATCCGTAATGAATGATATCACCTGTTGCAACAATCATATCGGGCTTTAGGCGGTTAATGGTTTCTACCACAACCTGATCATAAAGAGAGTTGCTATATTCATAATAGTGAATATCGGAGATCTGGACAATTTTAAGGGACTCAAATGCCGTGGGCAGGTTGGGGATAAAGACCCATTGATCGACAACCTTAAATTGCCGGGCTGAGTCCGGTTTTAAAATTTTGGATAGGCCGGTAGAGATTGCTTTGCTTGCTCGTGAGCCAAAGTTTTCCGTCATATCGCCACCCCTTTTCCTCATGTAGGTTAGCCCAATCGGGTAGTACATCTACTGTGGAATATTTTGCGACAAAAATCAATTTTTCTGTCGAGATGGGGAACGGGGGAAATAGCAGAAAATGCTACATTGAAGGCGGGAATGTCAGAGAGGGTTGGTATGGCTGTATCAGCGTGGGGTGATAATGCCGATAAAAAGTTTCCAGTGGCAATGTTTGGCCTTATTTTACTGAACTGCCTGGTCTTTTTCTGTTGGGAACTTCCCCAAGGCAGGCACCAGCTTCAGGCCAATCTGTTTCGTTTTGGCCTAGTACCCTATGACTATGTTTCAGGTAGTGGTGGTATCCCACCGTGGTACACATTGGTCACCATGATGTTTATCCATGGGGGGTATCTCCACCTGTTTGGGAATATGTTGTTTCTGTGGATTTTTGGAGAACGTGTGGAAGAGGCGTTTGGCCACTGGAAATTTCTAGGCTTCTTTCTTTTGTGTGGTATTGGTGGAAACCTGGTGTATATTTTATTTAACCAAGACTCATGGATCCCCAGTGTCGGGGCGAGTGGGGCGATTTCTGGGGTGATGGCCGCCTATGTGTTATTGTTTCCCAAGCAAGAAGTGAGGCTTCTGAGCCTCAATGGGTTTATTTCTGTTTCTGGGGTGGCAGTGGTGGGGGTATGGATGACCCTTCAAATTTTGAGCACCGTTGCCATGATGACCTCGGATATCCACTCGGGGATTGCTTACATGGCGCATCTGGGAGGCTTTGCCATGGGGCTGTGCCTGACGCCTCTTTTGCGGCATCTGCCGAAAAGATTGTATCATCTTCACTTTCGGGGCTGGCACTAAGAATTTTGTTGGAAATGTTATTTGTCTTCGCTTTGCTCTCGTCGCTTTTTCATGCTGTTGTAAGCATAGCGGGCATCTTGTTGAACCCCTTGGTATAAACCTGCCTTCTGGAGCCAGTCTACCTTCTCAAACAACTCATCGGTATAGCCAAAACGCGTGATGAGATTTCTCAAAAGATAGCGAAGTTGCGTGCGAGGACGGCCTTTTTCGGGATCAATCCGTTGATCATTGGAAAACATACCATGGACCAACCCACGGGTGGGGTTGTTGTTTTGGGAAAGTTCATCCCAGTAACCGGTTAAGCGATTTTCTTCCGCCATCTCTTCATGCAAGGCTTCAATTTGTTTGGCCCAGATCAAACTGGCCTCTTCAAAAAAATTAGCCAAAGCAAATGCGGCTGGAAAAGATTCCGAGTTTTCTGAAGCGGTTAATCGCATGTCTGGCGGTTTTTTTTGCTCGTTTTCATGCTGTTGGTAGACAATTGTTCCCAAGGGCTCCCAAAGCCAACGGGTCAATATCAAATCTTCCTTGGTGTCATCCATATTGGCTTGAAACTTGTCTAAAATGTCTCTAACGGCCATGGCTTGAAAAAAATCGTGAGCATTTGTGGAGGATTGACGCGTTTTGTGAGGATCGATGGCATCATAGGTAGGATATAAGACAGTCCAATACCAATTATTTTCAGCAGAAGGCGAGCGTTTCCCGGATTGTAGCGCGGAGAGTGCCTTTTTTGCCGCCAGGTTTTCGCATGGGATGTAGTTCCTATTTTCGTAATAGCCCGTTGGGATTGCCTTTTTGAGGGCCTCTTCCAGGGCTAAAAACCACACGTGTGGCTGAGTATTGTACTGTTCCATCTCCGTGGTTTGGTCTAAAGTTTTAATCACTGCATCGCGATGTTCTCCTGCGTTACACTCTCCTAAGACGGATTCTTTTGTTTTAGCCAAAAGCTTTTCGAGAGGCAAAGGCGCATAGGGATCATCAGGCATATCCTCCAGGCCGAATCGAATAGCAAAGGCCGTTGAAACGCTATTGTGTGGGGTGAACGTATCTGTGCCAAAGAAGGGCCGGAGGGCAGAGTGGCGAGTCAAAGTCGCTTTTGGAAAGGCGGCTTTTTTCAAGGGCGTTGGAATTGGTGGGGCGAATCCAATGGGCAGCATTCCCAACCTCTGGTTTTAGCGAGTTATTTAAAAATGCTTTTTAATTATCTCTAAAATAAGATGCCAGAATCAAGGGGCGCTTGTTCTCTTTTAAAAATTAAATATCTCCTTGAGGGAGGGGTGTTTGAGGGGAGGGAACGGACCCTCATTACAGACAAATCTAACTTTAGATAGCCCCTTGAAATTTAATTTCCAGATACGCGTTCATGGCCCGCTGAACCAGGTTGTTGGGGCTCACGGTGAGGGCTTTTAATCCCATTTGACGCAAGTGTTGTAGGGTGGCTTGGCGTCGCTTCATGGAATCCAGGGCTACTAGGGTTTCTGAGGCTTCTAATGGGGTATCAATGGTGTTTTCTTCGAGAAAATGCTTGTAAACGGGATCTTCAATCCCGATAAACAGGCTGCAATGCTTTTGATTGAGTTGTGCAAACGACTTTAATACCGGCTCTAAACTGCTGGCCTCGATAAAATCGCTCAGAAAAATCACCAGTGACCGCTTTTTCTGCGCTGCCATAATGGCCTGGCACACCTTGTAAAAATCAGCCTCCACTATTTTGCTCTCCACGTCATACATGGCCTTTAAAAAAGCCTCAACAGGGGAGTTTAACGGCTTCACCCAGCGATCCACGTCATTGGAAAACACCAGGAGTCCAATCTTGTCATTAAAATGGGAGGCCAGGTAAGAGAGTTGCAGGGTGGCCTCAATGGCCCAGTCCAGTTTGCTGATCCCTTCTGTTAGCGTCCCCATCAATCGGCTAGTATCCAAACAAATGAGGATATTATGATGATGTTCCAGTTGATACGTGCGAGTAATCCAGCTTTGTAATCGTGCGGAGGCTTTCCAATCAATATGGCGGTAATTATCCCCCTGAACATAAGGTCGAAGCGACTCAAAATCCTGATCCGCCCTACGAAATCGATTGATCTTCCGGCCCAACTGCTCTCGCAATAAATTGGGATTGAGCTGGGTCTGAAGATTTTGAAGGATTTTGGGGTAAACCGGGAGGGTCATTTGCCCCACCCGTTGCCATTTGTTCACCAGATGTAGGGGCGTATGGTAGCGAATATTGGCGCCTGGATAGTGAAGGTTTCCACGGCGCTTTGGAAAAAGCTCCATGGTTGCCTGCACTTCGCCCGTATCCGTTAAGGTCATCAGATGGGCTGTGGGTTTACTGGGATTGAGGACATCACTGTCAATGGATTTCATCTTCATGGAAACGTAAGGGGGCATCTGCATCTGAAGATGAAACATCAAGGCAAAAGGTTGTTGAATGGTGGGATGATGATCCCATTGGTGGTTTAACAATGTCGCATGGGATTTTAACAGCAATACCGTATCAACAATGCCAGCAACGCAAAGCAGAACAAGGCTTCCCAGCCAGAGCCAGGCAAACCCATCCCACAAAAAGGCCCCTAAGCTCAGGCATAAAATGATGCCGAGAATCAGGAAAAACCGTTTTGAGGGAGTGTAGCTCATCATCTGGGGGGAGAAACCTTCAGAAATAGTTCATCAATGACCCCATCCGTGCTTCTGCCTTCAAGTTCTGCTTGGGGAAACAAAATCAATCGGTGACGCAGCAAGGGCTTTGCCGTTTTTTTAATGTCATCAGGAATCACATAGGTTCGCTTATCGAGAAAGGCCATGGCTTTTGCCGCCTTCAACCATAAAATAGACGCCCGAGGGCTAGCCCCAATGGCAATACTGGGATGATGTCGGGTTTGATGCACGAGATCGAGAATGTATTGGAGAATACTTTCCTGAACATCCATTTCATTGGCTTTGTCTCTCAGGGCCAAGAGTTCATTTTCGGTGAGGGCTGGAGAGAGACTAATATCAGTGCTACCAGGGGCTTGTTTGTGGTGACTCCGTAAAATCATCGCTTCTTCCTCTTTTTCGGGGTAGGGGATGGCGATTTTAAAGAGAAATCGGTCTAATTGGGCTTCGGGTAGGGGATAAGTACCTTCATGTTCCAAGGGGTTTTGGGTGGCAAACACGGTAAACATGGGAGAGAGAGGGTAAACTTTTCCATCAAAGCTTACTTGTCGCTCTTGCATACATTCCAGTAAGGCGGATTGGGTTTTGGCTGGGGCACGGTTAATTTCATCGGCCAATAAAAAGCTGGTAAAAACGGGGCCTGGGGTAAATTGAAACTCATTGCTTTGGGGGTTAAACACGTTGGTGCCCAAAACATCCACTGGCATCAGGTCGGGCGTAAACTGAATCCGCTTAAAGGGGGTGTTAAAGCTTTGGCTCAAAAGTTTAATCAATAAGGTTTTGGCTGTTCCTGGCGGGCCTTCTAAAAGCACATGACCACCGCAAAGCAAAGCCGTTAAAATAAGCTCAATAGGTTCTTCAAGGCCAAAAAGCCATTGATTTAACGGATCAATAACGGATTGAAGCTGTGGAATAAGGCTGGATGTTGGGTTGGCTGTACTCATGATGAAAAACCTTACTTTGAATTTCAAGCAATGTTTGGCTTTTATGGACAAAGGCCTCCGAGGAGGAAATGGGCTTGGAATCAAACAGCGACTCTAATGTCTCTAACGATACCTCAATAAAGGGGTTTTGGGCAATGGCCATTAACTGCTCCGACCGGCTGTATCGGGGATAGCGCCGATCCAGCTCGGATTGAAAATGGGCGAGGAGCTTTTGGTAAAGCGGTTCCCATTTTCGGGTGCTTAAATAATGATTGGCCAAAGCCGCTACAAAGGTTTCTTGGGTAAAATGTCGTTCGTCTGAAGCCTTTTCTGTTTCAATCCGGCGTAAGGGCTGATTCACCAGCCAGAGACAGAATAAAACGGCGAATAAAATCAACGTTACCAACAGGGCAAGTCCTTTGCCTGTGGCAAGATAGGTAATCATATCTTTGTTGGCGTTAAAGCCGGATGAATACACTTCAAATAAAATGGGTTGGGGCGGAAACATCTCTTGAATGGCTGCGGCCAAGGCAGCATTATCGCCCTTATCCAACTGATCATTGGCAAAGAAAACACTGTTGGGGAAAATCGTAATGGATCCTTTTCCAATGGGAAAGGACAATGCCAGGGGATTGCCATCATCAGTTGCCAAGAGCACCTTGGCGTTTTCCTCGCTGTGGGGATCAAAATAGAGAAACGTGGGATCTGGTTGAGAATAGACCGACTCCACACCATTGTTCACCAAAATTTGATCTTGGTACGCCAGTTGTTTGGGGGTGGGTTTCTCGTAGGTGAGGGTTTTGATTGTCCGAGAATTAAAATGGCTATTGACGGCGAAGGTCTTTGACGCTTTTAGCGGAACCCCTTGGGTATAAAGCGATAAATGATACCATTGATTGAGGTAATCAATGACATTAATAGTGTTTTTGGCCTCTCGTTTGTCACCAATCACCATAGAATCTTGATTTAAGACAAACACAAAGTGATACCCGTTTTTCACCAAGGCTTGCATCTGCTGCGAATAGGCATCACCATCAAAAAACATATCTTCGCCAGGTTCGATAAACCAGATGGTTTTCGGTTGATCCAAAGGGAGATTCATCATGGAATGCTCCCATAGGGAAACAGGTTGGTTTTGAATCCGCTGCATCAGGAAAAAGAGGGCTTTATATCCATAAGGCGACGTACTGGGCGTGGTGTTAATGTTTATCGCTTCCAGATTGGCCCAATGCATGGCGGGAGACATTAACGCATAGCCAATAAACAGGCCCAAGGTGAGCAGAAAAAACAATACCCGTTTAGGAAGCATGAGGACTCACCTGGTTCTGGAAGGTTTCATAGTAGCGATTGAATTCATCGTAGTCGCTTTGGCCGCTTTCTTCTCGGCCAAACCAGCGGGGCTCATCAAAATACACCATGGTTTGAAAGAGCTGACTGAGGGGTTGATGTTGGGAAAATCGGGAAAAATCGGTGGATTGTGCAATTTCTCGGTTGGTAAGGTATTGAGCGCCGTGAAAATGCTCGTCTTGAATGACCCGGCTGACGGTGGCCAAAAACAAAAAATGAATGGCTTGTCGGTAATCTTTATGTTTTAAAGCTTCACCCGCTAGCTGTGTGTAGGATTCCTGGGCAGCAATGCGTTCTCCTTCGCTAATAGAAAGTTCTGCTTCGGCGGGAGGACGTCTGAATAATTTTTGATACAGCAGATACCCCAGCCATCCCACCAAGAACAGGCCCAAAAGAATCAAAACGGTTTTGAAGAGATAGGCAATGACCATCCACACGGAGCCTGGAGGACCAAACTCAAAGGGTAATTTCCAATGAAAGTGTTTGAGAAGCCATTTTAAGAGATCAAAATGCTTTGTTTTATCAACGTATTGCTGAAACGCATCCTGTTGAAGAACTTGGGTGGCCTGTTGTCGGATTTGAGTGTTGCTAAGCATCGTATTTCTAGGCTGAAGGCTAACTGGCTTCCGGGAAGTCCCCGGTTTCTGGAGGCACTATGGATACTGTAGCATTTTTTCGGGCTTCCAGATCAAAAACGTAACGATAGCTGATAAAAATGAGTCCGCCAATACCAATGACATATTGTGCCCAGAACCGAATAGCAAAATAAAGGGTATACACAATACTAAAGACGAAATGACCCTGTCCCATCAATGAAAAGGAGAGGCCCGTAATAATGATGCTGATCAAGCCAAAGGGGGCAAAAATAATCCCTTGAATCACCAGGATTAAGCATAAAAGCCCTACAGAGCGCCAAAAATTATGCTGGGTCAAAGCCCAACTTTTCTGAAAGGCGTCGAGGATGCCAGTCTCTGGTTCCAGCATGTAGGCAATCCAGGTAAAGGCCAGGCGGATCATGAAAAATAAAATCCCTGCCAAAACCGCTAGGCCGGGTAGAACAAGGAGTATAAAACCAATGAGTAATATAACGGAGGCCGGAATGGAAGCTGCCAGAAATAAAAAGGAAATGCCCAATAATCCCAACAGATTTTTTTGAGGCAACCAGTATGAAAACAGGTTGGGCTTGACGGTGTCCAGGTATAAATCTTGGATGAAACAGAGAAACACGTAAAACAAATAATATTGCAACACGCCAATGATAAAAAACAAAAAGCCGTAAAAAAGGCTGGTGACAAAGTTTTCTTGAAAGCCACTTTGAAAGGCATGGCTTTGCATGCCCATGGAAAAATGCATATAAGAGGGCATGAGGGCACCCATGGTCACACTGCAAAGTATTAAAAAAGGTAAGGCAAGCTTTGTGAGGGGCCAGAGTATTTTAAAAACTTGTCGGTATCCAAAACTAACGATATCCAACACCGAAGCTGGCTGATATTGCGGGTTTGGCATCAGTTTGTGCAGCACTCCAAGCTTAAAATCATACGGATTTACTCCCCATTATAGCAATAATCTTGAAGGACTTTCCCCTTTGGAGAATCAATTTTGAATAGATCTGCCGAACTAGGGGCTAGAAGTATTTTTAATCTTCTAGGCTGGAAAAGCCGAAGGTTTCAGGGAGTTCTTGGAGCTGATTTTGTCGGGCTTCCAAATCAAAATAAAAGCGAAACCAACCAAAGACGGTGGCACTGATGCTGATCACTTTAAACCAATAAATGCCGGTGTAAACCGCCATAAATAAAACGGTGCATAGTGCGCTGGCCGCAAAGGGTTTTGAAAATCCGTACATAAATCCTAAAGCCCCGCTGGCAATGCCTAAAGGGGCATTCACAATATACAAAATAGTTAGCATGAGTGTCCATAACCCCATGGCTCGCCATACATTCCCTGAGGTTAAGCGCCAACTGTTGCCAAAAGCACCCCAAATGCCATTTTCAGGATGTAAAAAATAGGTGACCCATACCAACGAAAATCGGACATTTAAAAAGGCAAAAACCCCCATTAAAATTAACCCAGGCAGGATTAAGGCTACAAATCCCAACGCAATGGCAACGCCGCCGATTATCAAACCGAGCAGATAAATCAGGCCAACCCCGATTAAACCCCACAGCCGTTCATCTAAGGCATAGTACGAATAAATATCTGGCGAAAGGGAGTCATTGTAGAGATCTTGAATGTATTTGGCAAAGACATAAATTAAATAATAAAAGAGTAACCCCACCCCCATAAATAGCAATGCCATTAATATTATTTGAAACCAATTGACCCCGGCGAAGTTGTGATGATGCATGGCCAGCCGGAGTTTTAGAAAATCAGGGTACAAAAAGCCAATGGTGAGTCCCGCAAAAAGCACAAAGGCTAAGGAAAGCTTGGTGAAGGGAATGATCTGGTTAACGGTTTGACGAAAGCTAAAACTGACAATGTCTAAAATACTGGTGGGGCCGAATTGGGGGTGGTTGGTCTCCATGCATAGGGTCCCTATGTTAAATACGTTATGGCAATTTTATCAAAGCGAGCTGGATTTTCGCCCCTCCAGATAAAGTATTTCCCCTTGATTTACACCGCACTCTAAGGTACCTTAGAAGGATTACACAATGCTTTCAATCAAGGAGCCAAAGCCAACATATGAGTAC
>JANWIO010000122.1 GCA_025449835.1 Vampirovibrionales bacterium | reverse complement strand
CAACGCATCTTTCTCCTCGGTCACAACGGCTGCGGAAAAACCACGCTGCTTCGGCTCATTTTAGGTTTAGAAGAGGCCGATCAGGGCAAAGTGCAACTGGGTCATAACGTCAAGTTGGGTTATTTTTCTCAAAACCAACTGGAAACGCTGGATGCTGAACTCTCAGTCTTTGATACCCTTCATAACGTTCGCCCGGATATGACCCATACCGAAATTCGAAGTCTTCTGGGTCGTTTCCTATTTACGGGGGAGCAGGTATTCAATCCGGTATCTGTCCTGAGCGGCGGCGAAAAAAGTAAACTGGCTTTGACCAAGCTTATGCTCTCCGGTCCCAACACCCTGTTATTGGATGAACCGACCAATCACATGGATATCCCTGCCAAAGAAGTTCTGGAGGAGGCTTTTCGGGAATTTCAAGGGACCTTTCTCTGTATCTCTCACGATCGCTTTTTCATTCAACAACTGGCCACCGATATCTGGGAAATCGTGGATGGCCGTCTGCTGCAATACCCTAGCGGTTACGACTATTATCTTAGCCAGCGGGATACCATCCGAGAAACTTATCGTATCCGAGCAGCATCCAAAGGTACTCCAAAACCTTCTCCTGTGGAATCTCCTTCAACCAAACCCAGGCAATCCACACGAGACAACTCCAGATCCCGAAAAGAGGTTGAAAAGCAAATTAAGCAGCTTGAAAAGACAATTATGTCCTTAGAGGCGGAGCTTGCCATGCTTTATGGGAGGTTAAACCATCCTGAAATACAACAAGATTATCTTGCTTTGCAAGAGTTCGGCAAACAAGTCGAAGCAAAAGAGTTGGCACTCACCCAATCCAATCAGGCATGGGAATCGCTCATTGAGTCGTTGAACCTTTCGTTCTACCAAGAGTAGATTGTATCCACCCGTACACAGCGTGAGCATATAGGTATTCAAATCGGGAGTATTTTTGACTTTCCACCTCATATAAGTAAGCACACTTAGCTCCCAGTGATTCCTTTGCTTAATCAAGGGGCTGGACTTTTCCCATGAAAAGAGCAATGAGTGTGTGTGAGGTTACAAAACCATTGAGGAATGACTCTCATGACAGTTTCTAAAACCCAGTTAAAACAACTCCTTGAAGAACTTTTAATCACTGAACAACCTCAAAAGCCAACCAAGTACCCAGATCACAAGGATGCCATTGAGCCCTGGGTTAAGGGTATGAAGACAGGAACACTCACCGGTAAACCCTTTAGCTCGCATACAGTGAAGAATTATCTGCGATATGTTCAATATTTTGTTAATACCTATGGCTGCATCAGCTATGACAACTTGGTAACAGAATTCAGCAATACCCCTATTGCATTGTTTGGGAGAAAAGATAAGTTTTACCGGGCCATTATTTGTTTTTCAAAATTCTTAATTCGAGAAAACAGCTTAGATGAAGCATTTCTGGAGAAAGTAAAAGGCATTAAGCCCAAACGCCATAGACCGCCTAAACGTCAGACATTAACGGAAGCTGAGCTAAATACGTTGTATGCCGTCTGTGAGAATGAAGCCCAAGAGTTGATTATTCGCCTATTAGCATCAACAGGTATTCGGGCATCAGAGTTTTGTGATCTTCGGATTGAGGATGTCGATATGACAACCAGAATTTTAACGGTTCAAGTCGGGAAAGGGGGTAAACAAAGACGAGTGGGTTTGAATGATGAAGTTATAAATCTTCTTCAAGAACACTTGACCTCAAGAGAGGATAAGCAGGCAGAAGACTATTTATTCCTGAATCGTTTTGGAGAGAAGATGGACCGAAGTGGGCTTTTGAATCGTCTTCGTCGGCTGGGAAAAAAGGCTGGGATTCAAGTTTCTCCTCATGCCCTTAGACGTGCCTTTGTTACCATTAACGCTAATAAGGGTCGTTCTTTGGTCATGTTACAAATTGCCTGTGGCCATGCGGATATCAAAACCACCCGCTCCTATTGCCAAACCTCTGAAGATGAAGTTATCCAAGCCATGCAGCTTTGGTAAATTTACAAAACATCAACAATGACTTACTGGACCTTGGGTTACCACTGGTAAAGCATGTGGGTTAACTGACTGGAGTATGGGGGAGATTCAATAAAGCAGGCATAGGATCCACGATATTATGGTTTGTGCTGTCGTCAGGGGTCGTTTATTGAGAGGATCCCAAGGAGAGAAGAACTTTATATCCTATAGAGAGAAGCTTTGATACCCCCTCGAAATTTTGTGGTGCTAGAGAGTTCGTATGCGCCTGAGAGCCCTCATCAAAGATAAATACTGCAAAGGTCGATTTATCGGCTATTTGGGCCATCGGATTCAGGTGTTTTACCAGCATGAACTCCGGTCTTTGGCGGAGCTTTTTAGCTTTTTCTGGAGCGTTCCCAATGTTTTATTCAACCATGAATCCCAATCACTCGCAGTTATCCTGCAATTGGAAGCCCTTAATCTACCGCCACCAGATTTGCCAGTGCTCTTGCAAAACAACAAACCTTTTTACCTGGCAGGAGGCTTGGCCCTGCCTGCTTTTGCATTGATTGCCTTAAATACGTCTTCCGTTTATGCCTTACCCACCGGCATGCAATCTGTTGCTGGAAATGTTCAATTTAATCAGATTGACAACACCTTAGATATTACGACACAAGCTAATCGAGCCATTGCCAATTACCAAAGCTTTAACATCAATCAAGGTGAAACCGTTAATTTCAATTTGCCCACTTCACAGTCTGCCATTTTAAACCGGGTGGTTGGGGGTAAACCCTCCCAGATCCTAGGGGCCATGCATTCTAACGGACAAGTTTTTCTTAGCAATTCTAGCGGCATTATCTTTGGGCAGTCTGCTCAGGTGAATGTGGGATCCCTTTTTGTAACCACCCTAGGCATCTCAAACAATGATTTTCTTGGCGGAAATCTGACATTTACAAAAGATCCTAACATTACTCCTGCCGCAGTCATCAATCAAGGCACCATTCAAGCACCATCGGGAGGATTTATTGCCTTCAGTGGCAGTGCGGTTTCAAACAGTGGCACCATTACGGCACCCTTAGGACAAATTAGCCTTACCGTGGGTGATCAAATCACCATGACCCAGGATAACAATCTTCAGATTCAGGTAACCCTTGACAAAGCCTTGCAAAATAAAGTAGCCCTCGTTCAGGATGCTATTTCTAATACAGGAAAACTCGATGTACCAGGCGGAATGGTTCAGGCAGAAGCAGAGCTGGCCAGTGCCTTGTATGATCATGCGGTGAATAATTCAGGAGAAATCATGGCCCAGGGGCTTCAAAATCAAAATGGCGTGATTCAGTTAACCAGTGGTAGTGGCACCATTACAAATTCAGGGTCCATTGATGCCAGTGGCACCAGCACCTCACCCAATGGCGGCAATATTACCCTTTCTGGAACGATGGTGACTCAAGAGGGGCAACTCCTTTCGGAAGGCAATGAGAATGGTATCGGAGGGCATATTGAAATTGACTCTACGCATGAGACAACGCTAACGGCAAACAGCCTTATCTCCGTGAAAGGCAATGCCCCTGATAGCAATGCTGGAAGTGTCAGGGTTTGGTCTGATCAAAACACGGTATTTCAAGGGTTTATTGATGCACGAGGTGGCTCAAACTCTGGTAATGGGGGTTTGGTTGAAACGTCTGGCAAGGGAACCTTAAATCTTTTCGGGATAGTTGATGCCAGTGCTACAAACGGAAGTTCTGGCACATGGCTTATTGATCCTTACAACATCACCATTGGCACCTCCGATGATGGCAATGGCTCTATCACAGGCTCGAATCCCACCGCTGATGCTAATATTTCTCACACCACTATTGAAACCGCATTAAACGCTGGAACAAACGTGGATATCACCACAGGCGGCAGTGGTTCACCTGGGGTGAGTAGTGGGGATATTACCGTTTCCAGTGCCATCACCCTCAATGCGGCTTCCAATAACAATGCAACCTTAACCTTATCGGCGTATCGAAACATTAACGTGAATGCGGCCATTACTGGCCCCACCACGGGTTCGGGAAAACTCAATATGGTGTTTACATCTGATAATGCCAATAATGGCAGTGGTGATTTGAACATTGCAGCAGCATTAACAAGCAATAATGGCAACATCACCCTCTCTGGGGATACGTTTAAGCTCCCCTCTGGTGGGAGTATTAATGCAGGATCTAGCACCGTGAGCATTAAACCCACCACAGCCAAAGTCATCCGTGTTGCAGGCGCAACAGATCAAAATGATACCGCTGGCTCCACAGGCACCTTGGATATATCTTCGGCAGAGTTAGGGCGAATTACCGCAGGAACATTATCTATTGGAGATAGTTCTCTCGCCAGCAATATCACTATGGCCGGAAACTTAGATCTAACTGGTATTACGGGAAATCCAGGGGTTTATGATTTAATTTTTAATACTGCCGGTAACTTTACAAACACCGGCTATACTATCGATCTTGGCCGAGATGCACTTAGTTTTAATGGGAGCAGTAATTATGTTGATGTTGCTAGTAATTCAGTCTTTGATCTTTCCAATAATTTTTCCATATCAGTTTGGGTAAATAGCCCCAACATATCCACTGCTGGGAACACTGATATTATTATTCGTAATGGTTGGTGGACTCTCGCTACTGGCTCTCCTGGGAATGGTTATATTCGGCTTTTTGACACGAGTAAAAATGGTGCTTATATCACAAATGTTCTGTCCGATAATCATTGGCACAATATTGTTGCCACTAAATCTGGCAGTACTATTTCCATCTTTGTTGATGGTGTCGCACAAACAACCACCGTGTCAGGCTCTTGGAGTAATATGGGTGGTGCCAATGGTATTCAAATTGGGGGGAGTGCCTTAAATGGATATTTCAATGGCTTGGTTGATAATGTACGGGTTTATAACACTGCACTCTCTTCTAGTCAAGTGACGTCACTATACAATAACGGTGTTGGGCAAACAGTGACGAGTTCAGTGCCTAATTTGGTTGCTGGCTATACTTTTAACGAGGGTTCTGGAACGACCACAAATGATGTGATGGGGAGCAATAATGGATCATTAACCAACAGCCCCAACTGGGTGAGTGGAAAAACAATTACTATCAATGCCAATAATATCCATACGGGCACAATTATAGGTGAAAACCATAATATCTTCATGACAGCCAGCGGCAGTTTAACTGTGGATGGTACTGTGGGTGTTTCTGGAAGCGGAAACGTAAATTTAACCGCAAATGGCAATTTAACCACGAACAATCCGGTTATCGTGGATACAGGATCACTCACTTTAAAAGCTGATGCAGCCAATGCCAATGCCGGGGTTTTAAATT
>JANWIO010000121.1 GCA_025449835.1 Vampirovibrionales bacterium | reverse complement strand
TTGGGATGAAAACTGCCACCCTGTTCGGCCAGGAGAAGGTGGGGAAATTGTGATTCGGGGTGAAAATGTGATGAAGGGCTACTTTAACCTGCCAGAAGCAACGGAAAAAGCTTTTAAGGGGGGCTGGTTTCACTCTGGTGATTGGGGAAGCATGGATGAAGACGGTTTCTTTTATATTTTAGATCGGGTGAAAGATATGATTATTCGTGGGGGAGAGAATATCTACCCTCGGGAAATTGATGAACTGCTGTACCAGCATCCGAAAATTGAGGCGGCGGCTACCATCGGTATTCCATGTCCCAAGTATGGCGAAGAGGTTAAAAGCTTTGTGGTGGTTAAATCTGGAGAAACTTTAACAGAACAGGAGGTTCTGTCCTTCTGTAAAGAGCATTTAGCAGATTTTAAATGTCCGAAATATGTTGCTTTTATAGATGAAATTCCAAAAGGGCCCACGGGTAAGCTCTTAAGAAAAGCCTTACGGGAATTAGAACAGCAAAAAACACCCATGGCTTAGGCCTTTTTATCCTTTTATCATCATGGTTTCAGTGAAATGTGTATAAGCGTAAAATTTTTAAAAATCCCTTTGTTGTTCTCTTTTCACCCTAAAAAAAATGAGAACCGCCTCGTTTCAATCGAATTTTAATTTTAAATCTTTGAAGGACAGATGGCGTAAAACGGAGAACCCAATTTAGATAGAGAAGACAAGAAACGTTTCAGAATTATGCGTTGATTTTTTGAAAGCAATTTCAATATACTGTTTACAGGAAGAGCAAGAAATCGTTAAGAGACAGGTTTCCAGAAGGAAGCGGAGGTTATCCCACGAATGAAGATGAATCTAAAACAAGGTGATTTGGAAAACATTATTCTAAATGCCCTTTGGGATTTAGAAAATGAAGGCCACACCAAAATTTTCGTGGGAGATATTCAAGAAAAAATTAAAGCCGACCGCTCAGACTCCAGAGAGTGGGCCTATACAACGGTTAAAACCGTGCTCGATCGCTTGGTGGATAAAGAAATTGCTTATCGTGAGAAAGATGGCAAGAAGTATTTGTATCGCTCCGTTTTAAAGCGAGATGAAGCTGGTACGTTGGCTTTAACCAAGCTTATTCGTCAATATTTCCGGAATGACATTGGGAGTTTGGAAAAATGTTTGAAGGATGTTCGCCAAGAGTTTGAACCCAAACCCTACGCAACTCGTCAAACAGCTTCTGGTGGCAAGGCAAGTTTAGACGCAAAGCCAAAGGAAAAGCAGCAAGAAGCTGAATACGTTATTTCTTAAAATTATTTAAGACGCTTCGGACAATGATTTGCTGATCCGTGGAATGTATATTCCGGATAAAGCTTGGATCTTCTTGTGTTTCTGCAATCAATGTTTGATGAATGCGGTTGCGATCCAGGTCACTTAAGAAGGTCTTAAAGGCTTTGGGATTTTTGGCCAGGGTATGGGTGATCTCTTGGTAGTCCTGCCAGCTAAGGCCTTTTTGGGAAAGTAGCTGTTTAATTTGAGATGTTGATTTGAGTGAGGAAGGCTTGGCCGAAGGCGTTAATACTGCCGAAAGGCCATCAACATCTGTATTTCCATTAAAACTATTGATTAATAAGGTAACTGCCTGACGATGATGGCTGGATGCATGATTCACAATATGATGGGTCGTGGTTTGAAAAAACTGAGGGTAAATTTCCGCATAGCTTTTCATTTTGGTGGATGAAATTTTGCTCGCCCAAGAAGGGGTGGCTAATACCAGTAAAACGCCAAGCGAGATCACTCCAAGTGTGCGCTTTTGAATCATTTAGAATGAACCTCCGATACACATTACACAGCTCGTGTTGGGGTATCGGTTCAGGTTGCCAAAAATGGAGGGGACTCTTCAAAATTTTAATATTCTGTAACATTTAAACTGTTTTTTTGAATTCAGACACCAACTTACTTGTAGAACCATTTGTTGGCTGAAGGAGAGTCTTCTGTCGCATTGGGCACATTGAGTGGCCCTTTTTCGGGGGTGGTGGGCGTTGATCTTGTCAAAGGTGTATGGGTTTTATATATCACATGGATGTATAAAGATTGGCCTGGGTCTACACCGTTTAGATGAGGTCCTCTCTGCAAGGGACTTCTACAATGAAAATGAGCCTAAGGTGGGCTGGAGAGCAGGAGTAATATGGTATGGCGCATCTGGAAAATGATAGAGGGCCACAACCTCTTAACAGGCAAAAAATTGCATATTCATCAAAGTTATTAGCGGCACTGAATAAATTTGCCGGGGCTATCACAACTGAGGTTCAGAATCCCTGGGTTGAAAAATATGGTGAAGCGTATGATTTCCTGATTCAAGGTGATGCTTTTCGCATGAAAGAGGAAATCGAAGAGGCCATCCGGTCCTATGAAAAGGCCATTGCCATCAATCCTTCTTTTGTAGAAGCATATACGGCTATGGGAAGATGTTTTCGCCGAAAAGGTGACTTGAAGCGAGCCATGATGGCTTTTTCAAAGGCACTTTCTTTCAATGCTTTTGATAAAGAAGTGCATCTGGAAACGGCAAAATGCTATAACGAGGCTGGAATGCCTGCAAAAGGGATTCAACACTTTCGCCAAGCTTTGAAAATTGACCCGAAGTTTATTGAGGCAAAGTTTAATCTGGCCCTTTGCCTTGAGCTTCAAGGTGATATTATAGAACCGACAAAGCTTTACGAAGAAATTATTGAACAAGATCCCGACTTCTTACCGGCATATAACAATTTAGGAAGCGTTTATATGCGCCAGGGGAGTTATGTGGCGGCGGAAAAAATGTTCCGGAAGCTTCTTGAAATGGCTCCCGACTTTTCAAGAGGATATTTAGGGCTTGCCATCTCGTTAGATCGCTCGAATCGTCCTGTGGAAGCTTTGGGATACTACGAACGCCTTTTGGCCATGAAATCCCATTACCGAAATCGGGAATTTATTGAAAATCGAATTTTAAATCTCAGAAGAACCTTAAAAAAAGCGCCCAAATCTGCGCAAAGTCGAACGGTTTTAGTCAGAGTGAAGTAAATCCTGCAAATAAAGCCGAAGGTAATTTAAGGCATATTGGCTAAACCAATACTTAATGTAGGGGCGTTGGTATTGGGGATTAACGGATACTTTCTTAACAAGGGGCTTCTCATTTCTACTGGTAATACCAATATAGGCTAAACCAATCGGTTTTGTTTCGGAGCCACCTGTTGGCCCTGCAATCCCGGTAATCGACATGCCGATATCTGTGTTGGCTTGTTTGAGGATACCCAGTGCCATCTCTGATGCAACCTGTTCGCTGACAGCGCCGTATTGTTCCAGGGTTGTCGCAGAGACCCCCAGGAGTTTTTGTTTTGCCTCGTTGCTATAAGTCACTGCATTGAGCAGAATATAGTCCGAACTTCCAGAGATATCGGTAAGACGTGAACTAATCAACCCTCCCGTGCAAGATTCTGCAACAGAAAGCGTGAGCTGTTTTTCTTTTAGGAGTTGTCCCACGACATCTTCCAGCAGTGAATCATCTTTGGTGTAGCAATATTTTCCCACTCGGGCCAAGATTTCAGCTTCAATCGGTTCAATTAAATCAATAGCTTCTTGCGGTGTTGGGGCTTTTGCCGCAATTCGGATCTTAACATCGGCTTGGCCAACGTAAGGCGAAACCGTGGGGGAGGCCTGGGCCATTAAGTCTTGAAGTTTTTCCCCTAAAAGAGACTCTCCTATGCCAAAAAACTTTAAAAAACGGGTAATGAGGACAGACTGATTGGGTAAAAGGGGTTTTAGCTTTGGCAAAGCGACAGCTTCCCACATGGCCTTCATTTCACGGGGAACCCCAGGAAAGGCCAGGATGTATTTGGGACCTGTTCCCCATCCTTTTTGTTCAACCTTTTCAGTCACATCCCAAAAGAGTCCAGGGGCTGTGCCCATATGGTTATAAAGCGGTTCAGCATCAATGGGTCTATCGGCTTGTTTGAGATTGGTCGGACTCATGGGCATGTCTCGGGTAATAAAAAATTTCCGGATTTGGGATTCTGAGACCTTATCCCGAACCATTGGTGTGTCTAACAATGCGGCTAAGGTTGAAACCGTGAGATCATCATCCGTGGGCCCAAGCCCTCCTGTGACGAGCAGGATATTGGAGCGACTGAGAGCTTCTTTAAAAATGCCTTGTATTCGTTTGGGGTTATCTCCCACGGCGGTGTGATAAAAAACATTCACGCCAATTCTGCCCAATTCCCCTGAAAGAAAGCTTGCATTGCTGTTTACCACTTCACCCATGAGTAATTCTGTCCCAACGGCAATAATTTCTGCGCAAAGAGACGGGATTTCAGTGGTTTGATGTTGTTGTTTTTCTGCCATGGCTAAGTTTGCTGTCATGAGGGCCCCCTTTTTCGAGTTTTGGATGGTTGCTGATAAACGTATTATTCAAAAAAGGAAACAAAAAGACGAACGGACCCAACTAGGGTATCTTATCAACGAATGGTTGCCATTGCTATGACTTACCCCATATTGGGTCAATTTTTATTACAGGGTTGTATTGCAACGTGACTAAAAGACCCGTATTCTAACCATCATGAAAGGGTTTTACGAGAAGAAACGATGCCGAAATTAAAAGTACTTTATGATGCCGATTGTCGCCTTTGCCAAGCTGCAAAAAAGAAATTAGAAGTGGCGGACAAAGATCATCAGATTGACCTGGTGCCGTTACAAGACCCTGAAATTCAACAGCAATACCCAGAATTGGCACCTGATAAGCTTCGTCAAGAGATCCATGTGATTATGCCAACCGGCATGATTAAGACGGGTATGGTGGCGTATGGCGAAATTGGCAAGGTGATCAGCAATCGTTCTGCTTTGGGGATGCTTTTTAACCTTTATCGTCTGTGGATTCAGATTCCTGGCATGCTGCGTGTTGCAGAGTGGATCTATTCAAAAATTGCGGAGAATCGCTATCGCTTTACTGGGAAAAAGTTGTGTCAATCAGGACATTGCAGCATTAAAGAGACTAATGATTAGGTACATCTTGATTCTCTTCAGGAGGACGTAGTTTTTGAAGCAGGTCGGTTGTGACTTCTCCTAAATTGGCGTTGGTGCTCACGTAAATATTGTCGTTTTCGTACAGATTCCATGGAACGCCTGTAACCGTGTTAGATGTAGAGGTTAGTTTGAAGCTTTTTAACCCTGTATTAAAGAGAAACGTCTCATTCGGGTAGCTTTCACCGGGGTTAATGGATTCGCCGGGCCTTTTACAACGTCGCCAACTATTCTGATGAATGGTTTGGAGAATCGATTTAATTTCATCGGTTGAAATTTGGGTGTTGTAAGCCATGCTTTGCCGGGGGCTGTTCTGGAAAACCGGTACTTGTAACAGCTCACCTGTGGATTGGTAGCGATTTTTATCCGGTATCAGTCTTAAAGTGAATTTTTGGACAACTGAATAGGGCTTAAACCCAACCCAGGTATACTTTATCAGAATGGTATCTGGCAAAGCTGAAACTTGCTTTTTGAATACAGGTTTATTGTTTTCAGATTGACATCCCCAGAAGGTGATCATTAAAAAGACAAAGAGGGATGCCAATAACAACGGATTCTTATATTTTTTGAGCGTACACAAGAGGGTATATCTCTTTTTAGTGAGTCTGAGTCAACAAATCCATCCTTATTATACCAACGTTAATTTGTCTTCAATAAGACCTTTCTCAGGGTTGAAATATACAAAGCGACTGGCGCAAATTTGGGGGAACGAATCGTCTTTGAACCCTTAAACTTTTTGAAAAGACTGAATGAGAAACTGTTTTCTTTATTTGAAAAAGCAAATGTCAATTTTTGTGAACCCAAATTTTAAGTTTTTCTGGATTTCGTCGAAAAAGAGATTACTGTTAAGGATAGATACGGATAATGAAGAGGGAGAGTGCCAAATGCCCTTTTATAATGAGCACTTTCATCAAGATGAAAGCCCGGGATCTGAAATGACCCAAACAAAACAGTCGATGAATACGTTTCAAAGCTTTACGAACAATACCGTGTTTTCAAAACATGGGGGGTATAATCCCACTAGCTTGGCTGTGGAGCAATCTTTAGAAGAAATTTTTGAAACCTTTTATCTTCCAGTGACCCAGGAATTCAAAGATCCGCACTTTTTGAAGGATACCTGGATGTCTTAGCGCTTCTAAAATGGAATTAAGATCGTACTGAAAACAGGAATCAATGGCTGATCGTTTTTCAAATCCATGGCAACTTACCGGTTCGCAGGGTTCACCGGTATATCGCCCGAAATTTCGCCAGAAAATGGCGAATCCAAACTATGCCTTGGAAAGCCAAGCCCCGGTCAAAAACAACGATCCCCCGGGGATTATGGATCCTTTGCATGCGTTGGAAGAATGGCGGCGTTTAGAAGAAGACCAAGGAAATGAAAATGTTGTACGCTGGCATCCTGAAAAAGCAAAAACATTAGCGGTTTATATTCAACCCCCTCCAAAGGCTGAGTGGGGCCCCATTATTTTACAGGCGTGTCGAGAATGGGAGTCGTCTTCTATGGGGCTCGTTCAGTTATTATCGTCAGTCCGATCAGAAAGTGCTGATATTCGGATTGAATGGGCAGAAACAGCCATTACCGGACGGGACTTTGAAGTGGGACACACCAAGTGTGATGTTAAGTATCCAGGTTGGATTACTCAGGCTACCGTAACGCTATTAATCCAGCCGGAAATTGATAAACACCTTTCAGAAGCAGCTTGTAATCAAAGATTATACACCACTGTGTTGCATGAACTGGGTCATGCACTTGGGTTAGAGCACAGTAAGAATGCAAAAGATATTATGTATCACCAGGGATGGCGAAATCGTCATTTAACAGCAAATGATATTGAGCGGCTTCAGCAACTTTATACCCGGCCTGTCTCCCGGTTGTTCTGGATTTAGCACGTTTTCATTGGGACGGCCCCAAAACAGGTTTCTGAAATGGTTGTTTACATGGCCTGCGTTTTAAAATGACTTTATGGCATAATAAGGCGTAACGTTATGATGTTTGGGGGAGGAATCATATTCAATGACAACGGTATCGACAACACAAGAAACACATTATCCCACTTTTCATAAGCCAGCAGCCTCCGAGTTCGCTGTGAAGCCTTGGATGGACAATTATGAAACGTTTTGCAAAACATATGATTGGAATGTTACTGAAAAAGAACTTCGGCTTCCCAGAGCCAATGGCTACAATAAGGCTACTATTTGTATTGATGATCATCCACCAGAGGTGATGAAACGTCCTGCCCTGGTTTGGGAAGGAACAGATGGCAAAAAAGAGATTTACACTTTTGAGGATTTAAAACGCGAAACCAGTAAAGCGGCTCACTTGTTTAAAAACTTGGGTCTTCAAAAGGGCGATCGGGTCTTTGTTTTCTTAGAACGCATCCCAGAACTCTATATGGTGGTGTTTGGTGCCTTGAAAACACAAGCCCTGGTGGGGCCTCTGTTTGCAGCATTTGGGCCGGATGCCATTAAAGATAGAATTCAAGATTGTCAGGCTCGGTATGTGGTTACTTCCCCTGCATTAAAGCATCGTTTAGATAGCATTTTGCCGGAGTGTCCCTCCGTTGAAAAAGTGATTGTCGTGGATCGGGAAGGTTCCTATAAATCACCCCAGGCCCATGAAGTGCTTTATTTCGACACTATCAAGTCTGTGCCCGATACCTTTGAGGTACCTTATACCGATAAAGATGACTATAGCATTATTCACTACACCTCTGGTACAACTGGTAAGCCTAAAGGGGCGGTTCACCGACACTATGCAGTGGTTAGTCAAGCTGCAACCTCAAAATATGTGTTAGATTTACATCCGGAACAGGATATTTATTGGTGTACAGCCGATCCAGGCTGGGTCACCGGAACTTCTTATGGTATGTTTGGTCCTTGGGCCTTGGGGGCTACTTCTGTTGTGTATGAAGGGCCATTTAAGGCAGATACCTGGTATCGCATTATTCAAGATTATAAAGTCACTGTTTGGTACACGGCGCCTACAGCGATTCGCATGCTCATGAAGGCCGGAGACGATGTTGTTGGAAAATATGATTTAAGCAGTTTACGCCATTTACTCAGTGTTGGGGAACCGTTAAACCCCGAAGCCATTGTCTGGGGCAAAAAAGTATATGGCCATGTTTTTCATGACACGTGGTGGCAAACCGAAACAGGCTGTATGCACATTATTAACTTTCCCTCTATGGACGTAAAACCAGGGTCTATGGGGCGACCACATCCAGGTGTAGAGGGGGCTATTTTGGATGATAACTGGAATCCCCTGCCGCCAGGAAGTGAAGGTCATTTAGCCTTGCGCCCAAAAGCACCTTCGATTTTTAGGACCTATTGGAATCGGGAAGATGTGTATCAGTCTCGCTTTAAAAACGGCTGGTATATTACTGGAGACAGGGCATCATTGGATGAAGATGGCTATTTCTGGTTTTTTGGCCGATCTGATGACATTATTAATACCGCTGGGCATTTGGTAGGACCCTTTGAAGTGGAAAGTACGCTGATTGAACATCCCGCGGTTGCGGAAGCGGGTGTCATCGGCAAACCCGATCCAGAACGGATGGAAATTGTAAAAGCCTTTGTCTCTCTGAAAAATGGCTATACGCCTTCAGATGAGTTAAAAGAGGATATTCAGCGCTTTGTGCGGAATATCTTGGCAGCTCATGCCTATCCCCGAGAAATAGAGTTTGTGGAGAGTTTACCCAAAACCCGAAGCGGTAAAATTATGCGACGTTTGCTGAAAGCCAGAGATCTAGGATTGCCCGAAGGGGATACCTCTACACTAGAGGACTAAGGCTTAAATTCGTGTGGTTTATGAGGACCTTCATACTCTGCGGTCCGATGGGGATCACCCACTTTATTAACAAAGATGCCGTTTTGAATTAAAAATGAGGCAATTTCTTTGTCTGCCCTGGATCCTGTGGCTTTAATATCAACAATATTTTCTTTAAATACATCATCATCTTCACTTGGTTGATTCGAAAAGGATTTATGTGTAATGACTGTTTCTTTGATATTGAACCCCCCCCTGTAAAGGTGCTTGGTTACTCAGTATTGAAAAGGAATTATCTGGTTGCTGTTAACCTGACCGGTAGAAGGTTTGGATGAGCAAGCTGTTTGGGATAATTTATGTAGCTCAGCTTTATTTAGTTTGGGTAATATGTCTTTTTGTATAAAGCTTATTTGTTCATCTGTATTAAAAAATGATGGACCTAAACTTCCATCATCGCTTCTTTCAAATAGAAAATCACGTAAAACATAGAGCTTATCAGAAGTAGACAGCTTTTGAAAAAAGGAATCGTCTTTAAACGTGCATATAACGAGAGAAACAAGACCCTGTTTTTCTTTCATAACCATTTTAGAATAAGAAAACTCCTTAGGTTTCTTTGTTGGCATCTTGGTTGTCGGTATCGGGTTGGATATTTTGGAGTTTACACTACTGGCTCCGCACCCCTGAAAAAAGACTGGATATAACATAACCAGGAGTAATAAGGCTTCTTTTTTTACGACTTGGCTTATTTTAAACAAAAGTACGTTCCTTGTTTACGATACTACTAGAAAACCATAAATCAGTGGCTTAGAAAATAATTTTATGGGGAGCTTTATGTATGTCTTCAAAGGTTAAATAAATATCGCAACCAGAAGCGTATTTTTTTTGAAGATCTGCTGCAAGTTTCTCAAAGGCCGTTTTGGGAATATCTTGGCCCTCTCGAAAATTGAACATTGGAACATTTCGAAACGTGCCACCAAATCGGATGCTTGAAATAGAACTCATTACAATTTCTCCATAAGTCTTGGAAATAATTAAATTTGAATTTATTTATAATACAAACCCAATTGAAAAAATAGTAAATTGAGCATTTTTCGTAGATTTGTTTCATTTCCTATTTTCCGTTGCTGTTATATAAATACGGATAACCATCAGTAAATTCAAGGAGGATGAGAGGGTATGAAAGTATTGGTGACGGGGTCCTCTGGACTGGTTGGAAAGCCGCTTGTTTCGTTCCTAGAAGAGAAGGGCGACACGGTGATCCGTATGGTTCGCTCGTCACCGGGAGTAAATGCTGTCTGCTGGGATCCAATATCCACAGAAGTGGATTTAAACGCTTTGGAAGGTTTGGATGCGGTGGTCCATCTGGCTGGGGAAAGTATTGCCAATGGAAGATGGACAGCCGAAAAGAAAGCCAAAATTCGAAATAGTCGGGTTGAAGGCACAAGGCTTTTATCCGAATCCCTTGCAAAATTGGCGCAACCACCCAAAACACTGATTTGTGCCTCAGCCATTGGTTATTATGGAAATCGAGGGGCGGAGATTTTAACTGAGAAAAGTCAGGCAGGTTCGGGATTTTTAGCAGATGTTTGCCGGGACTGGGAAGCGGCAGCTGAGCCGGCAGTCAAAACGGGGATTCGGGTGGTTCATCTTCGGTTTGGGATGATTTTGAGTGAGCAGGGAGGCGCCTTGGCTAAGATGCTTC
>JANWIO010000120.1 GCA_025449835.1 Vampirovibrionales bacterium | reverse complement strand
GTTTGATAGGGTATTAAACGCATTTTGAAAATTTAATGGCATAAAGGGTGTGATGGGAGATGTGGATGAAGGTTCCGCTGTTGAGTTTTGCATGGTATTACTGTTTTGAGATGTCAATAATTTTTGCCATGAGGGTGATGTTTTTGAAGATGATGTCATTGTCCAGCCTCCTAGTGATTTCCGATATGTGACTCATAAGAATTTATTTAGATTTGATATCTGATTTGTCTATAGTGCTAGGTTGAAGCTTATTGATTGGATGTGAGTTGTTGCTCACATTGTGCCGCAAACTGCAAAGATGCTTGTGCAACCGCATCCATTGCTGGGGTATGTTCAGTATCCGTACGAATCTGAATAATATCATTGCTTCCAGCTGGCGCAGGAGTATTCCTTTGTGCTACCGGTGGGGCGCTACTTTTTGCATTTGTATTATTTGCAAGAGGGGTACCAGTACCACCATTGCCTGAGGTAAAAGGATTATTTTGCGATGTCGAAGATGAAGATGCAAATGGGTTTGTTTGCGTATTTGGCAACGAAGTACTATTTTTTGAACCTGTGGTTGTTAAAGGATTGCCTTTTGACAAGGATGTTGTAGTTTGTGTTAAAGGCGGGGTAGACTTTGTTTGAGAAGGGGGTTGGCTTGGTTTTGGGGGTGCTGCTGACTTTCTGCCTGCCACAACCTTTTCATTGTGACTTCGAATGAGATCGGCTAAGTGTTGGTATGCCGCCACCATCGATTGTTCATCTGGGAATGGTCCTGGTAAGGGGCCTGAATTTAGGCTGTTAATTTCCTTTAATTCAGAATCTCCACCGCCAGCATCTGAGCTATTTCCTAATCGGGATGTATTTAAAGCACTATTGCCTCCTCCTGTTGGGCTGCCACCATATTGATCGTTTGATGCTGTGTTAAACCCATTTTTAAAAATTCCTTGAAGCCAAGATGAAAGGGATGATGAGGATGTTGAGGAGCCAGTCGTAGATGACCTTCCTTGAGGGATATTACCCTTTTGTGAAGTCAATAATTTTTGCAATGAGGATGATGTCATCGTCCAGCCTCCCACTGATTTCCAATATGTGACTCAAAAGATTTCTCTAAAAATATAAAAACTTTTTTTAAAAATTTAGTGATATGAGATACAAGATCATAAGAAATTTTTAATAATGTCTCTTTTTTCATTGCAAAAAATAAGCCGACCTATTTGGTCGGCTTAAAGTTCTCTTCCACTCAAACTTGCGTTATATGCCCAATCCCACTTTTCGGGAAACATTGGGAACGCTTTCGTCAATGGTTTCAAACACTTTTTTAAACATTTCGCAAACTTCATCCGATGACATTTCAAGCTTTTGATTTTCTCCGTTTTTCACCACGGCGCTCTTAATATAAGCGGTCACAATTTCTTTGGCGGCATTCAGTTTTGCTTCTGGACTAACCCTATCTTCCATAACGCTTTATTCCTCTTTCAAACAATATGAACATTATGGCTTTATTGTACCATTATCAGCTTTGAGGATCTTAAGGTGTTCACAGGAATTTTTTAAAAAGTTCACTCTCTTTGGACAAAACCAAATGCGAGACCCCGAAGTGTCTCGCATTGCTTAATAGATTACGTTTTTACGGGTCTAATGGAATTTGACGGGACCTCGCCGTCCCCCTGTCATGTGAATGGTATCCACAAAGCGGACCATGCCAGAATGATAGGTCATCACAATACTGTGGGTCCTATGGCCGGCACCAAAATATCGAACGCCTGTCAACGTGTCTCCAGAGGTGATTCCCGTTGCAGCAAACACAATTTCGTCTCCAGGGACGAGATCGTCGGTGAGATAGACTTTTTCTTCACTGGGATCAATGCCCATGCTTTCACCCCGTTTACGATCATCCTCATTACGCCACCGCATTTGGGCTTGAATTTCTCCGCCCAGGCATTTTACAGCTGCTGCTGCCAGAACACCTTCTGGCGCACCACCAATACCCATCACAGCATGAATCCCAGAGCCTCTCAGGGCAGAGGTAATGGCTGGCATCACATCGCCATCGGTAATCAGCTTAATGCGGGCGCCACAGTCTCGAACCTCTTGAATTAAATCCTCATGGCGGGGGCGATCCAAGATAACGACGATGATGTCCTCAATGTTTCTTTCCAGACTCATGGCAATTACGCTGAGGTTATATTTTACCGGCGCATTAATATCCACTTTGCCTTTAGAAGAAGGTCCTACAATTAACTTGCGCATGTACGTGTCGGGCGCATGGAATAAGCCGCCTTTTGAAGAGATTGCCAATGTGGCAATAGAGTTTGGAAGGCCATTAGCCACCAAATTAGTTCCTTCAACCGGATCAACGGCAATGTCCATTTCGGGCAGACCGGGTGAACCGTGCCCTACTTTTTCCCCAATATACAGCATTGGCGCTTCATCACGTTCCCCTTCGCCAATTACAATGGTGCCGTTCATTGGAATTTTATTCAGTTGATCTCGCATGGCTTCCGTTGCCGCATTATCAACAGCATGTCGATCTCCGACACCCATAAATCGGGCTGCTTCAATTGCTGCAGATTCAACGACACCCAGGATTTCCCTGGATAAAAACCGTTCTACGGATACACCATCTGGAATTGACGTTGGCATTTTAAGTTCCCGCTCTAATAGTTCAACCATACTTTATACCCCCAATTATATACAATTATGACCTGTAAAATGGATCAAATCGTTGTTGTTAAAGCTAATGTAACAAAAACAGATTGTAAAGTCATGGTTTATTGGATAAAAATCATGCTTTTGCTAAGGCAAAAAAAATTTCGCCAATCATTTCTCATGGAACTGTAGAGTTCCTTTAAAATCAATTACCCTATTGGGCTATGCCGGCAAGTGTGATTGTGTTTTTTGTCGAGAAGTTTCTGTTAATGCAATTAGTTCTTCAACTTTGGTTAAATCAATCGTGGGCCTTAAATCGTTTGTCATGGTCGAAGATTTTTTAATTACCGAAGAGACCAACAAGCCATTTGAAGCCTCTAAATACTGATTTACATTGGCTAACGCATGAGGGTAATCATAAAACACCGGTGCATCAATACCTTGTATTAAATCTTTAATGTTCTCTGGGGTGAGTTGGGTATCGGTTAAGATAATACCATCTGCACCGCCAGGCTCTAAGGCTTGTTTTGCAAGAGAACGCAAGGTTATCGCTTGGCTATTTTGCCCGCCAACCAATGGAAGGGTTCTTTCCAATGAGACATCTGCGTAAATGGCAATCCCTTCAGCTTGGAGCCGCTGTTTGTAGGCCATTAAATCTCGGTATTTCCCTTCTAATATTCCTGTTTCGCATATGGCTGCACCCGTTAAAAGGCTAACTCTTATAAACTTCGCACCTACATTCATGGCAATCGCCAACGCCGTTTCTGGGTCATTTTTAAGCACATTAATACCAATGGGAAGGTGGGTAAAATGCATAATTCGGCGAATGATGAGTCCCATTGCAATGGCGCCAGCTGGGTCCATTCGTTCGGAAGTATACGGGCTATCAAAGGTATTTTCCACTAAAATGCCATCAACCCCGCCTGTTGCCAAGGCTGTGGCTTCTTGTTCAGCTCTGGCAATGACTTGCCTGATATTTCCATTCCAGCCAATAGAGCCAGGTAATGGAAAAAGCTGCAAAACACCAATTAAAGGTTTTGGTTTATCAAAAGCTTTAGAATTCATACTGTTTATTCTAATCTATCAATATAGAAAATAAAGAGCTTCTTATGCGCCAGCCTATTGTTGCAATTATCGGCCGACCCAACGTTGGAAAATCGACGCTAGTCAATCGGATTGTGGGATCCAGACGAGCAATAGTTGATGATCTGCCGGGGGTCACAAGAGATCGTGCATACTATGATGCGGAATGGTTAAACCACCACTTCACGTTGGTGGACACGGGTGGGTTAGCACCTGGAGAACAGGAACTTTTTACAAATAAAATTAATGAACAGGTTGTTGTGGCACTGGAAGAAGCCGATGTCATTATTTTTGTTGTGGATGGGGCAGCGGGGATTACGTCATTGGATCAAGAGATCTGCCAACTGCTGCGTACAATGAAAAAGCCGGTTTTATTGGCAGTCAATAAAATTGACTCAAAAGAACAATTGGGCAATGCTGCTGAGTTTTATGGTCTTGGTTTAAGTGACCCAATGCCGATTTCAGCGATGCATGGCACGGTTGGAGTAGGCGATCTTTTGGATGAGGTGTTGGAATCTTTTAAAAAGCTCAGTTATAGCCGTGATCTTTCAACTGAAGATGTTGATACCGAATCACTGCGGATTGCATTTGTGGGACGCCCCAATGTGGGTAAATCCTCACTTGTGAATAAGTTGTTGGGGGAAGAACGGACTATTGTAAGTGATATTGCTGGAACAACCCGGGATTCTATTGATTCGGAAGTAAAATGGCATGACCGAAAATTTACCTTGGTGGATACGGCGGGGATTCGCCGAAAATCGAAAGTTTCTTATGGGGTGGAAATGTTTTCTGTTGATAGGGCCATTCGTTCCTTGAGAAGGGCTGATGTGACTGTTTTAGTGATTGATGCAACGGAAGGCATTACGGATCAGGATAAACGGATTATTGAAACCAATACTCAGGCTGGTAAGGGTCTTTTATTGGTTGTAAACAAATGGGATTTGATTCCTCAAAAAACAACGCGGACGACTAAAGAATTTGAAGCCAAAATTTATCATGAGTTACCCCATGCGGCTTATGCCCCGATTTTATTTACCAGTGCCGTCACAGGGCAACGACTGGATAAGATTTTTGAGTGGGTCCTTAAAATTTATGAGAACTGTAACCGGCGGATCCAAACAAGCGTCTTAAATCAGCTTTTATTGGAAGCGTATAGCCTTTCACCCCCGCCTCCCATTAAAAACAAACGATTCAAAATTTATTATGGAACACAGGTGGACGTTGGTCCGCCGTCTTTTATCCTTTTTGTGAATAGTGATAAACTATTCAAAGATTCTTATCGGAGGTACCTAGAGCATCGCCTCAGAGAAAGTATCGATTTTCAGGGCACACCCATTGTTTTGACATGTCGTAGTAAGGATGAAAAGGATACCAAAGGGTAATGTGGTTTTCGGCGCTCTATGTCCTCTTGGCTTACTTTTTGGGGTCAATTCCCACGGGGTACATTATTGCAAAACGCTTAAAGGGGATTGATATTCGCCAACATGGTAGTGGGAATGTCGGGGCTACAAATGTAAAGCGGGTTGTTGGAACAAAAGCTGGCCTTGCCACCTTGTTTTTGGATTTTCTCAAAGGTTTTTTACCGGTTTTAGGGGCAACGCTGTTGTTTCCAAAATCGGTAGACCCCTATCTACTTATTCCGGTACTTTCGGCCTTTGCTGCAATTATTGGTCATAGTAAGTCCATTTATCTTGGTTTTACAGGCGGAAAATCAGTCATCACAAGCTTGGGATGCATTATTGTTTTAGAACCGCTTGCTGCGCTCGTTGCGGCAATTATTGCAATTTTGATTATGAAGATAACCCGTTATGTTTCATTGGGATCTATTATCGGTGCAATAATGATTCCCGTTTTTGTTTGGTTCAATCATGGACCAGTCAGTCATATCGTCATGGTGACATTGATGGGTCTTTATATTATTTATCTTCATCGTGGGAACATTCAACGATTGTTGAAGCATCAGGAGAATCGATTATGAAGATTGGTGTATTAGGTGCTGGAAGCTGGGGATTAACACTGGCATGGCTCTGGGGACAAAAAGCATCCGCCTCGATTGAAACAGATGTTTGGCTTTGGGATCGGAAAGCTGAAAAAATAAAGGCCTTTCAAGAAAGTCGTCAGGTTAGTTTTCCTGTCTCTCTTGAAATCCCTGATGAGGTCTCCTTAGTCACTGATCTTGCAGAGGCCTTACCTGATACCGATATTGTTGTTCTTGCGGTTACCGCTGAAGGAACCCGTTCCGTCTGTCGGCTTCTCTCAGATTGCGGTGCGCCTCCATCATTGATTATTGTTAATACGTCAAAAGGCATTGAGTTATCAACCCTGAAAAGGTTATCGCAAGTCATTCAAGAAGAGCTTCCGCGGAACCCGCAAGCCGTTTTATCGGGGCCAACTTTGGCCAAGGAAATGTTGCGTGGCCTTCCCACAGCAGCATCCATTGCATCCGAAGATATCGATTTGGCAGAACAGTTACAAACATGGCTGAGTCGGGATTATCAACTCCGGCTTTATTCAAATCCCGACGTGACAGGCGTTGAGTTGGGGGGGGCCCTGAAAAACATCTTTGCCATTAGTAGTGGTTATATTACGGCCAAAAACTTGGGTGATAACGCTAAGGCGGCGCTCTTAACGCGAGGCTTGGCAGAAATGACACGTTTTTGTCTACGGCTTGGCGCACAAGAAATGACTTTATATGGACTGAGTGGTCTTGGCGATTTATTGGCCACTAGCAATAGCCCCCTGAGTCGAAACTATCAAGTGGGGTATTTATTGGCCCAAGGGAAAACATTACCTGAAGTTTTAAAAGAAATTAAAGTGGTTGCCGAAGGCGTGCAAACCGCACAAGCGGTATATCGGCTTTCACAAAAGCTGGATTTGGATATGCCCATTGTCCAAGAAATCAACCGTGCCCTTTTTGAAGCCCCTTCAGAGGAATTACTCATTAAAAGTTTGATGAGTCGAAAACTCAAATCTGAAAAGATTACAGCCCCCCTTTCTTAAACCAATTAGCTCATGGTTTGTATAGGGGTATAAAATGATTCTTGTATAGCAACTTGTTTTTTAATAGCTGCTATACTTAGAGCCTTTGCGGAAAAAATTTACATGTGTACATAATAAGATTGCTTTTATAAAAATAAGTAGTTTAGTTAAGTTGTGTCGAGGAGAATGTTCTATGAGAAATGCAATCGCTTTAGCGTTAACCTTTGGGCTCTGTGTTTCAACGGTAGGCCCTGTATTTGCCCATCAACATCACCGTAGTACAACCCATTCAGTTGTTCAGCAGTCAATGATGCCCACTGCACCTGAACTGAAACTGGTTAAAACTTTGAAAGGTGAAGATAGTTACTCTATTCTCAGACCGTCCTTTAGCCGAGATGGAAAATATCTTGCTGCTGAGTTAAGCACCACAAAAACCATTCGGATTTGGAATGTGAGTACTGGTGAAGTTCTGGCAGATATCCCCCCCACATTACTTTATGGTGATTCACGACTCGTCGATGGCTTAGAGTTTACGCCGGATGGTAAACAAATCATCGCTATGTGCGGTAATAACCCTTTAAAAGTCATTGACTGGCAGGACCAAAAAGTATCCAGAACCATTGACTTGGGACTGACGGCTTCTAAAATTGAAGACTACAAATTTACACCCGATTATCAAATTTTGGCTATTGCTTCAGCCAATGGTGTTGATGTGTGGAACTTTTCTAAAGGTGAAAAGATTGCCCATTTCTTGGATGGACAGCATGTGAATGCTTTGGACATTTCTCGTGATGGTCAAAAAATTGCTTTTGGCACCAATGGTTCCATTGAACATAGTGTTGGCATCCTTGATCTGGCAACCAAGACCGTTGAAAATTATCCACTGGTAAAGCTGTCAGATGACCAAATTAAAATGGTTCCCAATTATCAAGTTCGTCATGTCGCTTTTGAAGGGAACAACCGCTTATTGGTTGGTTATATGGCATTACCAGAAGGTGCTTTTAAACCTACAGGACCTGCTGGCGTGTTTTTAGCTGATTTATCCACAGGTCAAGTCATTGGTCCCAAACCCCTTTCAAGCGACATGCTTTCTTTTGATCCAGTGACGTTAGGGCAGCCCTTTAATACAACCTTTGTGAATACTTTTGTGTTTGGTGCTCAAAAAACGGCTTCTGCTGCTGACTTTTTATCGCCAAACTTAAACAAAGTGAAAACATTAACAGATGCTGATTTAAATTCACCGATGCTGACCTTCCGAGTGAGTCCAGACCAAAAATGGATGGCGGGTAGCTTTAAACAGCCTGATGGAAAAGTTCAAATGCGTTTATATGAACTTTTACCTCAAAAAATGGACGCAACAACATCTTCTATGAATTAAACCGATTTTTCGTTTATTTTTTCTCTAGAGATGCCTTTACAGAAAAGGCATCTCTTTTTTTTGAAAACCATTGGACTATTGCAAATACGGAATGAAAGATTAATGAGAAGGGTTGAAACCTTTTGATATATCCGCTTAGTAATGTATTTAGTTTTCCGTGAAACAGTCGATCTTCTGAAATATAAAGGAAGCAAGAAGGATTATCCGATGAGTGCAAATTTGTTTTCTGAATTTGATGAATTTAGTCAGCAGTTTATTTCCCAGTTGGTAAAATCTGCTTCAGAAGAAGAGTTCCTGCTTTATTTTCGCAGACCGGAAAAAGCAGAAACACATCCAACTCCAAAACAACCTCAAGAGTAAAAATAGAGCAACAAACAGGCTTTTAATTTTTTAATATTCTCTAATCCCCGTTATTTTGAAGAATCATTTTTTCAAGATTCACTTTAATCAATTGAGATTGAGGAACATGGCGAGACTCGATTTTTTCAATAATCGTTTTCTTAAGCTCCATGAGGAATTTTTTAGACTCCTTGGGGCCTTTTTCCACATGCGTGTCTGTTATACTTTGGATGTCTGATAAAGTGGCATTTCGGTGAAGCGATTTACAAAATTCCATATATTCTACAACTGTGTCTGCCAGCGTAATAATTTGGTTTGCCATAAAGAGTTGTTCTGGAAGAGACAGTACTGAGAGGTGATTAATGGCGCTGTGAACGGCATGATTGGCATCATATTGTCGTTTTTTCTGCTTGGACTTGTATAAGGCCAAAACTTTTTCAGTTCCCAATGATTTGAATTGATTTTCCTTTTCTAAAGCACTAAATTCACGCTTAGCCAGTATTAAAGCACCTTCTGCAATAATGCTTTGAACGTCATCGGGGAAAATCAGGAAAGCATTCACTGCCTGAGATAACTCAGCGTGCTTATCGTACCATCGTTTATAAGCCATAACACCACAACTCGCGTTTATCTTTCTAGATTATCGACAATTTTGTAATTTTCTTCACTTTGGGGCGAAATCGTTCTTTCAGCCTATTCTATGGCCTTAAATACGGATAATCTGCGGATGGGTTCCTTCTCTACACACATAAATTAGATGTTTCTTTTCAGATTGTTCTTAATCTGATGGCGGTTTTGTTTTAATCCCATTTTTGTTAAAACGAGAACAGAACTTGAAAAATAGTTTGAGGTAGAAGTGGATAATTGTTTTGTCTGGAGGGTTCAATGTTAAAACGTCTACCCTGTGAAGAAAGAGGCCATACTCAAATTACGTGGCTCAATAGTTATCATAGTTTCTCTTTTGGAGACTACTATAACCCTAACTATATGGGTTTTAGCGATTTACGGGTAATTAATGATGACTTTGTGAATCCAGCGTCGGGGTTTAAATCGCATCCCCACGCTAATATGGAAATTATTACCTATGTGCTTGAGGGGGCTCTGGAGCATAAAGATAGCATGGGAAATGGTTCTGTTATTGTGCATGGGGATGTGCAGCGGATGACTGCTGGAAAAGGTGTTATTCACAGCGAATTTAACCCCTCCCAGACCGAGCGGGTTCATCTTTTACAGATTTGGATTTTTCCAGAAGAAGAAAATCTCAACCCCGGTTACGAACAACGGTCGTTTCGAGCAGAAGATAAAACGGGAAAGCTCTGTTTGATTGCCTCTGGTGATGGGCGAGATGGCTCAGTGACAGTTCATCAAGATATTGCACTGTATGCCTCCACTTTAGATCCGGGAAAAGCCCTTAGCTATGATTTTAATCCAGAACGCGTGGGATGGCTGCAAGTGGCCACGGGTAAAATAAAGCTCAATGACACAGAATTGAACGCTGGAGATGGTGTTGCCATTTCAACTGAAACTGAAATCAAAATGGAGGGGCTCGCTCAACATTCAGAATTTTTGTTATTTGATCTTCGAAAATATTCCTGAAAACCTCAAAACCAAATAATGTCTAATTGATGAAAGGAGTATCCGTCAATGCCAACAATGACCGTTAAACAACGTCTTTTCAAAACCCATATTGATCTCTCTGAAACAACACGCGAAAGAGTGATTGATGTTCTGAATCAAACCCTTGCAGCAACTTTAGACCTGAAAACCCAGGTGAAACAGGCTCATTGGAATGTGAAGGGGACGGATTTTATTCAATTACATGAGCTGTTTGATATGCTTGCAAAAGAATTAGAAGAGTATATTGATACTTTTGCCGAAAGGGTGACTGCTCTCGGGGGTTATGCAATGGGAACAGCCCGTATTGCGGCCAAAGAATCATTGTTGCCGGAATATCCCCTTGATATTGTTGATGGGAAAGCACATATTCGGGCTCTTGTAGAACGATATGGCCGATATGGGAAAAATCTGAGAGAAAATATTCATAAAACAACTGAATGGGGCGATGACGATACCGCCGATATATATATCGAGACCTCCCGGGCTATTGATAAGCGGCTTTGGTTTTTAGAAGCGCATATCCAAGCCGAGTAGCCCTGTTTGTGGAAAGGGCTTGATATCCCCGGTTATCAAAGGCATTCATGAAAAGAGAGTGGCTCTTTAGAACCACTCTCTTTATTTTGAATTTAGTGATAATACCTATTTCACAGGATCGATTTGAGCCCGTTGCAGTTTGTCACTGTAGTCAATGTAAACGGCTTTCCATTCGGTAAAGATATCCAGACAAGCTTCAGCTGCTTCTCTGTGACCATTACCCGTGCTTTTTGTTCCACCAAATGGCAGGTGGACTTCAGCACCAATGGTGGGAGCATTGACATAGGTCAAGCCAGAGTCTAAATCACGGACTGCTTCAAAGGCCATATTCACGTTTTTGGTGTAAATGGCAGTTGAAAGACCAAATTCGATGCCGTTAGCAACGTCAATGGCTTCCCGAAGATCGTTGACTTCAATAATTGCTGTAACAGGCCCGAAGATTTCTTCTTGGGCAATACGCATATTGGGTTTTACATTGTCAAACAAGGTTGGCTGGAAGAACCATCCAGGACCTGCTTCAGGTGCACGGTTACCACCGCAAACCAATGTTGCACCATCTTCTTTTCCAATTTGAACGTATTTTTCAACTTTTTTCAGGGAAGCTTCGTTGATTAATGGCCCGACATCAACGCCTGGTTCCAAGCCATATCCGAGCTTCAGACTTTTAGCTCGTTCTGTTAAACGTTCTGTGAGCTTGGCATGAATGCCTTTTTGAACAATCACTCGGCTGGCAGCGGTGCATCGTTGGCCGGTTGTCCCAAAAGCGCCCCAAAGGATGCCATCAACTGCTAAATCCAAGTTGGCATCATCTAAGACAATAATGGCATTTTTACCACCCATTTCCAGGGAAACCCGTTTGAAGGTGGGGGCACATTTTTCATTTACATGGCGTCCAACTTCACAAGAACCGGTAAAGGAAACGAGTTTTACATCTGGATGTTCCAAGATGGCATCACCAACAGCGCCGCCACCACCTGTTACCATGTTCAAAACACCTGGAGGTAAGCCAGCTTCTTCCATAATTTCAACAAACCGTGTTGCCACTAAAGGGGTGTCGCTAGCGGGTTTAAATACAACGGTGTTACCACAAATTAAAGCCGGGGCGATCTTCCAACTAGGAATGGCCATTGGGAAATTCCAAGGGGTAATACAACCTACAACACCCAGGGGAACCCGAACGGACATGGCAAACTTGTTGCGAAGTTCTGAAGGGGTTGTTTGACCAAAAAGACGGCGGCCTTCCCCTGCAGCGTAATAAACCATATCGATTACTTCTTGAATGTCGCCACGAGCTTCAGCAAGTACTTTACCCATTTCTCGGGTCAGTTCACGAGCAAGCTCTTCTTTCCGTTCAGAAAAAAGTTGTGCGGCTTTGAAAAGAATTTCAGCTCGTTTCGGAGCGGGATATAAGCGCCATTCTTCGTATGCTTTTTTCGCAGCAGCAACAGCCAGGTCAACATCCTGTTTGTCAGAAGCGGGGAAAAGCCCAACAATATCTGAAGGATCCGCAGGGTTAATACTTTGAAACGTTTTACCGGACTTGGCAGGTTGCCATGTACCGTTAATAAAATTCTTAAACTCTTTTGGAGCAGTGGTTTGCCCGGTTTGACTACCGGTGTAGGTTTGTGTTCCGACCATTATCCTATTCCTCCTTGATTGAGACGTTTTCATAACGCGACAGGCTTATTGTACTGAAAAAGCGCTTTGTCATCAAAAACTTTGATTTTATAGGGGTAACGAACGATAAAATAGAAATACCGCCCCTGTCTCTTTTTGACATATCCCGATTTTAAAACCACCGCTATAATCAATAGTATGGCGCAAAGAGTTGAGTCACTTTTAAACCGGTTTGCCGAAGGACGAGAAGAGTTTCTGGCAAGTCTTAGCTTACAAAGAGATTTATCTTCTAATACGTTGCGTGCTTATGGAAAAGATTTGGATATTTTTCTGCAATGGTTAGAAGACGAAGACATTGTGGTGGATATGGAAAGTCTACAGCGGCTTCCGGGACAATATACCCAGTTCTTACAGGGGCAAAGTCTTGCGAAAAGTAGTATTTCTCGAAAACTGAGTGCTCTAAAAATGTTTTTCCGGTTTTTGCTGAAAGAACAATATTTTGCATTAGGAGAACTGTCGCTGCAGTTCCAAGGGCCGAAACAACTTAAAAAATTACCCGAATTTTTGACCGTTGAAGAACTTTCACGGATGAAACAGGCTATTTTGGGTCAGAAAAGTTGGAAATCCTTGGACTCCATTGCGCTCCGGAATTTAATGATGTTAGAGTTTCTTTTTTCATCGGGCGTTCGCGTGGCTGAATTGGTACACGTCAAGGTTGGAGATGTTCTTTTACCGGAGGGAGAAATTCGGGTTTTTGGCAAAGGACGAAAAGAGCGTATCAGCTTTATCAGCCAAGAAACCCTGGGCTATCTGCAATATTTTTTGGACAACGGGTTTGTTGAATTAAAGGGGGCTACGCCCACGGCGGAGGATACCATTTTTATCAACTACAAAGGAAATTCAATGACAACCCGTAGTGTTCATAGATTACTCTGCCAAATTGCCAGTGATGCGGGATTGAAAAAGAAAATTTCCCCCCATACCTTTCGTCACAGCTTTGCAACACATTTGTTGAACCATGGCGTTAATTTACGAGTGGTTCAAGAGCTCTTGGGCCATGTTAGCATTCGAACCACTCAGATTTATACCCATGTGACAACGGAACGCTTGAAAGCAGCCTATTTGAAAGCCCATCCGCGGGCACAATAACACTAAACCTGCTTATTTTTGCGTAATTAACACAACTGCAAAAGCAGCAATTGCTTCAGCCTGACCAATAGGGCCCAAGCCCTCCATTGTTTTGGCTTTAATGCTGATGCAGTTTCTCTCAATGCCTAATAATTGTGCTAAATGTTCTTGAATCGGCGCTTTATAGGTGGATAGTTTGGGCGTTTCCAACAAAATAGTGGTGTCCACATTGATAATCTGCCATCCTCCTATTTGAAGTGCTTCAAGTACTTTTTTTAAAAGCTGGCTACTGTCTGCATCTTTAAAGCTTTCTGATGTGGGGGGAAACCATTCTCCGATGTCTCCCAATCCTGCAGCCCCCAATAGGGCATCAATAACGGCATGAAGCAATACATCTCCATCGGAATGACCAACAGGTCCTTTGGGCCAATCGATGAGTACGCCGCCCAGTTTAAAGGGTTTTCCTACTGACAAATGGTGTAAATCAAATCCTTGTGCGATTCTCACCTGTTTTATCCTTATTCAAAGACGGATTTGCCCCATTTTCAATGCCATACACAAACTTATGAATGGCCTTTACGACGCCGTCTTCATCCACTGTTTCTGTCACATAGTGGGCCTGTGCTTTGACATGATCTGGGGCACTTCCCATGGCAACACCAACGCCAGCTCCTTTAATCATGGACAGGTCATTTTCCTGATCCCCCACGGCCATCACCTCATCGGCTGTAATGTCCCATTGTTCCATTAAACGTTCAATGGCGCGCCATTTGGAAACAGACGCATGAACGATTTCGCAAAAATTATGTCGTGATTTGCAGATACTGACTGAGTTTGAAAATTGATTGTGCAATATATCAATAATTTCGTCACACCGATCATCAATAATCATAAATTTAGACGGTGGCCCTGTAAGAACCGTATGTAAATTACGGGCTTCCTGGGGAACGACACCTGAAATTTTTTGGTAATACAACGAATGTTGATTGAGTTCTGTCGTGAAAAGCTGATCATCAACGTACATATTGGCGTGAAATGCATGCTCATGAATTAAATCCACAATGGTTTTAGCAACATTCACGTCAATGGCTTGATGAAACAAAGTTGGATAGTGTTTTGCGTTCTCTTGAAACTGGTTAATATCGCGGATCATGGCCCCTTGATATGAAATCACTGGATCCATAAGCCCCAACTGATACGCAAAGGGTAAGGCCGACGGAAACATCCGACCGGTTGCCAACACCACTTTAATTTGTTTTTCAGCCTGAATCTTGCGGAGCAAGCTTGTGGTTGCGGGAGAGATCTCAAGCTCCTCGTTGACAATCGTGCCGTCCAGGTCGAGTGCGACAAGTTTAATCATAAGTTGATCTTAGCATTAATAAAATGCCCCTTGCAAAAGCGCAAAATCAATCTTTTGAGAACAATACTTTAAATCAACAAATTTTTAAATCGATCTGCCAAAGCCGTGATGATGCTTTAGATGATGAACTTGGTGCCATGGCTGATTGAATGATGTTAAAACATTGGAAGAGCCATTATTATGATGCGTTGGAGGTGGTATTTTGTTGTCCAATACCTTCCGGCACGGATCACAATAGGTTTCTTCGTGAGCTTGTAAAACTCTTTGGCACAGCTGACATGGGAATTTCCCAGAGGCTTTTTTATTTGGGAGCGCTGGTATTGGTTGCTGCTGATGAGACAAGAGCTCCATAAATATTTGTGGAATCCCCAAGTGAGTGCATGCTTGGAAGAATGACGCTGACGGATTTTGCTTTAAATAGATTTGAACCTTTAAAGCAGTTTTCTCACATAGATGTGAACAGCGAAAACAAAATTTTCGTGACAATAAATCCCCTCTGGGAACATAAAGATGGCGGCAATATGCGCAAGGTTTCGGAAACATAAGCGCTACTCCTTTTCCCTGTTCCAATGTGTGATAGAAACGTATCGGTTAATGGTCTTTTTTCATGAGGAAAATACTCCCATTTCACTTACATGGAGGAGAAATAAATGGGATGTTGGCGCTTTGGGTTATGTTTCCCGCAAAGGGGGAACCCAAAAACTTAAAAACGCGTAAACTATCGATAAGCAAATGGAGCCTAAAAGCGCGCTTAAAAAGCCATGAACCACAAAACCAGGTACCCATGCCGATGCTAACCAAAACATCAAGGCATTAATAATCAAAGAAAATAATCCTAAGGTTAAAAAGGTAATGGGAAAAGCAATGAGCTGGAAGACCGGGCGAATAAAAACATTGATCAGTCCAATCACCAATCCGGCATAAAAAGCGGTTTGAATATTTTTAACGTAAATTCCTGGTATAAAATAGGTTAATATAACCAGGCTAAACGCAAGAATAATCCATTTTAGAAACAATTTGAACATAATGATTCCTGAAGTTGGGGGCCTTTAAAGCAATATGCCACCCATAATTTAGCAAAAACAAGTTTTAAAGCAATTGATATGTTGAATAATGGATGGGTTACATTTTGCGTTAACTTGACTGCAAACATTTAGGAAAGTAGAGTGGTTTTCAGCATATACAACCACTTTTTAAGGACATTTTCCATGATTCAGGCCCTGTCGATTCAAAACGCTATTCCGCCAGCACAACGCATTTCTAAAAGAAACGTATCGAACCTTCCAAATACCCCTGTCCATTTTGGAAAGTCCAATTCGCCCTTCCAGGTTGCCATTGCAATGAGTGCTCTTTTCTGGTCATGTGCGGCTGTGTCCCTGGGGTTGGGATATAACATTTATAAAAATAAAAAAAGTTTAGCAAGCCAAGTGGCCACGAAACTTACAGAAAGTTATGAAAACAAAAAGCTGGCCGCTCAACAGAATCCATTTGTTATAAATCAAGTGGAAAATGGGCAAATTAACACTCAAAAATTTCAAAATGATAAAAGAAAACTGATGAATCTGTTTGTGAATCAATTTGAGTTGATTCAGCAAGAGGCTCAAAAATTTACCAATAACAAACAAGTACTTCATTTTATCCAAAATACATGTCCATTAACCCCTGAGGAGATGCAGGCAACAGAAAAAGTGCTTCAGGCCAATGCCTACGACTTTAAAGCGTTAGAAAAGCCGGAAAAATTGTTTAATGAATGGTTTGACGCCGTGATTGCAAAACACACGGATAATGAAACGGCAAAAGCCTTTAAAGCAACGACTGCAAAAATGATTTATGAGTGTAAAAGTTCTCAATCTTACGAGGATACGTTACGAACATTATTGGTGATTTACTTATCGCTCACCATGGTTACTCCCAGCTTAAGTATGTTGTTCAATGGGTCTCCAAAGGGAAGTCTTACACCGATAAAAACCTTCCCAGCCTATCTTCTTAAACAGATGAAACAGTCAATGCAGCCTGGATAATCATTGTATATTTTTATAATTTTTGGTATCATTAGGGCCGTCTCATTTTGAATCGAGAGGGATTGCCGTTATGGCGGGTTGGTCGGTGGGACCCCGGGGAGTTGGTTTATTCAATAAAACATACGTCATTCAAAGCAAAGGCGTACCCTGTTTTGCTGCAAACGATTTTGATAAAACGAATTTTACTCAACGTGCCCTAAAAAACACGGTTTCTGCTTTTAATGAAGGGCTTTTTTGTTTTCGTTCACCTTTTCATGACGAACAATATCAAATTTTGAATATTAATATTCCCAGTCGGATTGAAAAGCAGCTTGAAATTTTAAAAAAGGATTACCAGACTAATGCTCAATCGGTTATCCGAGATGCTATTCGGCTTTTATTACATTATCCAAAGTCAAAAAACAAGGCCATGTGGTTGGTTATGGTTAAACGTCTTTCCAATGGTAAATCTGATATTCAATATCTGCCCACGTCACGTTCAATTTTTTCTCGGGCGATTCAACGAGTTACGCCCAAAACGCATATTGTTGTCCCCATTCCCAAAGAACTGATGATGAAAATGGGAGTTAAGATTAGTATGCACTATAAACAACAGGATCAATTTATCTTTGATGCTATTAACCTGCTATATCATGCCACTGAGGCTAAAAAGCGGGATTCTCGGCTTGTCCTGAATATTGTGGAGAAAAATCTCGGATCACGTCATATGTTACTTGAGTATTAATAATATTTCCCCGAAATAATTAGGTGTTATGGGGATGAGCGATGGGTGGAACTGGCTCATGCTTTTTCTGGCCACCAACAATGATCACACCCATGGTAATCAGGAGCACACCTAACCATACCGGTAAACTGAGATGTTCCTTCAATAAAAACTGGGCTGTAATTATTGTTAATGGATAGCTTAGGCTCGAAACGCAATAGGCCAAACTTAAATCGGTGCGAGCCAATATTTTGGTCCAAACCCAAAGTTGAAAAGGCCCTAAGCCTACTCCTAGCCACATCCAGGGTGTTTTAAGCAGGCTAATATAAAAGAGAATATCATTTCCTTCCAGGGCATGGGCATGCAAGGCTGCAATTTTTTCAAACAGTAAAACAAGCACGTCGATTACCAGCAAAATGGAGAATAATCCAATAGGGATTGATGTTTTTGAATGTTGTTGACTCATTGTGCATTCACCGAAATTAAAATAACACCGCCAACAATAGATATAATCCCAATCCACCGCCTTAAATCAATTTCCTCTTTAAAAAAAATACGGCTTCCTAGAGCAACGGTTACATAGGTGGTGGCAAGAAGGGGCATTGCAATGCTTAAAGGCAGTAACTTTAAGGCCAAAAACCAAAATACCAATAAGATAATATGCAGCAAAACAGCCAATCCAATCCAAGAATAGCGATATTTGGGCATTTTTCCAGCGAGGTTATAAGCAAATTGTTCCGATGTTTCAAAAAGAATACAAAGCAACATCACGCCAAAGGCAAGGAAACTCATTGGCATATCACCTGTTGAACGTTTGGGCAGAGAGTTTCGTGTAAAATTAGGTTTGTCTTTTCGTTATGGGAATTGATCTGAGACCACGTTTGCTCTGATTTCTCAGCCATTCGTCCTGCATCCAGTCGTTTGAAAATCCCAGAGAGCTTATTGGGTGCTCTTTCACCGCAAATATCCATACCCACCACAGTGCAAGTGCTTTTTAGTTGAGAAATCCCTTCTGTGAGTTCCTCTAGTGTCAGCTGGCCTTGTTCCCAATCGGTGATTGCAAACTGAGGGGCTAAGCAATCTTTATCAATACTGATATAAATATTTTTTCCGGCATAGCGTTTTGCGATTTGACGAAATAGGTTTGAACAGCCAACAGATTGAACTGTATCAAAATGAATTTCAGTTCCCCAGGGGCGATAAAACTTATTTCTGGCACCTTGAACATTTCTTGGCCAACGGAATGGCACACAAATGGCAGATTTTTCGTAGGGATATAGCTTGATCCGTCCTGAACACAATTCGTTGAAAGGAGCGCTCCAGAAATCCAGTCCTTTTAAATCGGGGCTATCTTGCCCAATCATGGTTATAGATTCAATCCAAGGAAAACGTAAGACATTAGAAACCCAATTCCCACAATGATATTTGGGGGGCAGTCTAAACCAGTCAGGGTGGTTATCCACTAAAATCAAAGCTACAGGGTGTAAATCTTGAGGTAATGTTTCTAACAGCAACGATGAAAGATGATGTAAGTCCCCAGAGCCTAAAAAAGTAAGCCATGGGAGCGGCTCTTTTGTGCGAAGTGTTTGAAGATGTTCTCTCAATTCAGTTAAACCTTTCCGATTGGCCCATAGACGTAGTTGTGGCTCAAGATGACGTAAGGAAAGGTTATGTGTTACCGAGTTGAGGAGTGTTTTTTGGGCAAAAACACTGCCGTCGATATCCAAATTAACAACGGAATAATCCATTTACTTGGAAGAAAATAAGGGTGTAACAATGGCAGAAGGATTTTCGACCTGAAGCTGAACATCAGATGTCTCGTCTGCTGAGTCTGATAATATTGACCATCCTGAGCCTAATTCCACCGGTGGTAAACAGTTTTTAACCTGCGCATTAACTGCAAATTTAAGTTTTTTAAGAAGATAATGGGCCAGCGGGTTACGGTGTTTAAAGAAAATCAATGAAGGAATAACCTCGGCATTGAGTCTTTTTTTGAGGTCTTCTGCAGAAGAACCGGCATGATACAGTTCAATTTTATGATCGATACAATAGCGGATGTTTTCGGCCCAAGAGACAAAATAAAGTGCGTATTGACGGCCAATCTCAGGATTCATCCCAAAGTATTGATCGACAAGGCACCCCTCTCTTAAGACAACCAGGTTAAATGCCGATAACTTGCCTTCCACAAAATATAAAACATATTCCGCACCCGGAACAGCGTGGCATACCCTCTCAAAGTAGGACTTTCGTAAGGTTGCAAATGTCAGATCCTGACGCTCAACTGTTTTGCAGTACAAGTCGTATATTTTATCTATCCAAGGCTCTGGAGAGCAGGTATGCAGGATTTCCACATCTTGCGCCTTTTTCATTTTGCGCTTCAGATTTTTCTTCATGCCTTTGGATAAACTCTCGAAATATTGTTCCAAACTATCATAAGTGATGGGGATTTGGCAGCATGAGAAGCCGGTTACATCCAGAAATTCTTTCATTTTATCGGGTGGGATGAGTTTACCGCTCTCATCATTAAAATTATAAAAAGCAATTAAGTCTGCTTGAACCCCTTCAGCCAGATAATTTAAGGCTTCAAAAGCGAGGTCCCAGGCAACTGTTAATGTCGATTTATCGATATTGCTATCAATCCCAATTTGCCCCCACTCGCCTTCAACAAAGCCCACGCCTAAAATTTGGGGATTGAACAAATGTGGCAAGCCAGAAACTAGCGGTGCTGTCAGTTTTTCAACCCAACCATCGGCCAATCGTGTTAAATTAAAATGTGTTTGAAAGAGGGGGACCATTAAAATAGGCTGATCATCTTGCTTTACAAGAATGGTGTGAAATTGAAAACCATCAAATCCTGTTGATTGTTTCAGGGCAACCATTTCCAGCGAATCTCGTAAACCCGTAAAAAGACGTTCCCAATCTCGAACCGATATGGCGGCAAGACCAGGTGAAACCTCTACATTTAGGCGACTTCGTATTTGCTGGACTGCTGACACTGCTCCTCCAGGATATTTTTAATGAAATTGCCAGTTAAACGTGCAATTTCATCTTTTCGTAAATCTACCGTCATTACGTGATCACATCCATTAATCAGTGTGATGTTTTTTTGTTGAGAGCCTAATGCCGCATAAATTTTAGTGGCGTTTGCAGCGCTTAACATTGTGTCTTCAAGGCTATGGATTAGCAGTGTGGGGCAGCTTGCCTGGTGGGCGTTTTGAAGAACGACTTTAATGAGCTTATGCATTTGATGGAGAGAGCCAACATAGGTACGGAATAAACCGTATTGGTCTGTTTCACCGCGTTTTGCAGCTTCAATCGAGCGGGTAATCATTTTTTGGAGCCGAGTGTCACGAAGCCCGTAAGGCGGCTTTTCAGTCCAGTAGCAATACCGTCGCATCAAAGGAATAGCAAACCCTAGAGGTAAAAGATGATGGGTGAAGGGGATATCTGGGCCAGGGATTCCCAAATCCATGGATAATAGAATGATTCCATCCACACGAACATCCTCAACGGCTAATAAAATGGTTAATAACGCACCCATGGAAAGACCTGCAACAAAAACCTGGTCACATTCCTTTGCTAAGTCATCAAAAGCTTTTTTAACGCTATCTAACCAGTCTTGCCAAGTGGTTGCGAGAATTTCTCGATGTCCTTGGCCATGTCCTGCAATCATGGGAGATTCAACCCTAAAGCCTTGTTTTTTGAGATATTTGGCCAAGGGTTTCATTTCTGATGGCGTGCCTGTTAAGCCATGAAGCAGCAATACACCTGTATTTGAAAAGTGTGTTGCAGAATCTTCAAGAACCTGCGGAGATTCGACTATAGTGGGCATAGCTTGCCTCCTTATTGTTTTGCCATGAGAAGCGCAGAGGAACCAGTTTTGGCGGCTGAGCCAAATAATTTTCTAAAGCCATTTGGATCACATTGAAATCTTGGAAGGGGGTGCATCCAATTTGATGATGGATACAATAGTTCAATAATTTTGATTTTGCAAAAAGCATATCGGCTTCACCTGCCCAGCAGAGGTCACTTAAACCATCTCCAATGACCACCCGTTTGGTCTTAAGAGGGGCCTGAGAAAGAACTTGACACTTACAAAGTCCTGCCTGACATTCTTTACTGGCTGGTGCGGAAGGGAAGGATAACGATAACTCACCCGTTGGAGATTCCTCTAAGTGATTTGCCCAGACTGCATTGACGCGAATCCCATCCCGTTTGAGTAAATACCCAATCACCCTGTCAATTCCTTCGCTCACAATAAATAAAGGAATCTTCTGTGAGTGACACCATGCCGCAAACTGGCGAAACGTGGGGTCTAAGCGAACGTCGCCTAAAAGGGATTCAATGGCTTGCCATCCCCCTTTCATTAAGGGGATCTGATGCTTCATGCATTCTCGTGAACCAATTTCACCCCGTTCCCATTGTGCTTCATAGTCTTGCCATCTTTCGTCCGCCAAGCGTTCTAAAAGAAAGTCTGTTGTGTCTTTTAGGGTGACTGTTCCATCAAAGTCGCAATAAATACTAAGTGGTGCTTTCATGGCTAATTCTTCTTACACTCTGTTATCAGTAAATCCAGTAAATCATGGGCAAGATCCATTTCTTCGTGGGTTATCTCCAAAGACGGCGCCAAGGTGACCACGTTTTTGTAGTAACCACCAATATCCAAGATTAGGCCCAATGTTTTTCCGTTGACCTTGAGGTTGCCCTCTAAGCCCCGTTGAAACATTTTATCCGCCAAGGCTCTGCTGGGTGTAAATCCATCTGCTTCACACATCTCCATGCGAAGTGCAAGACCAAGACCATCAACATCACCAATTTCAGGATGCTTCGATTTTAAGTCTTTCAGAATATTTAAGAAATAAGCGCCTTTTTCGGGAACTGTTTTCTCATAATCCCCTTCAGAAAGAATCTTCATCACTTCTAGCCCCGTGGCAGTTCCCAAGGAATTTGAAGAGAAGGTGGAATGTGTTGAACCGGGGCCAAATTTGTCAGGACTAATCAGTGCTTCTTTGGCCCAAATCCCAGAAAGTGGGTTCAGTCCATTGGTTAAAGCTTTCCCAAAGACAATGATATCGGGCTTAATACCAAAGTGTTCCATCGACCAAAGTTTTCCGGTTCGGAAAAAGCCCATTTGAATTTCATCATCCACAATTAAAATGCCATGGTCTTGGCAGGTTTTTGCTAAGCGCTCATAGTATCCCTCTGGGGGAATGACGTAACCGCCGGTTCCCTGAACGGATTCAACAAAGAAAGCACCAAACTCTGCATGGCCCGATTTGGGGTTCCACGTCCCGGTGTATTCATGATCAAATTTACGTTCAACTTGCTGGACGCAGTAGAGTTCACATGTTTCTTTCTTTTTCCCATAGGGACATCTAAAGCAATAAGGAAATGGGATAAACTCAGCCCGGTCACCAAATTCACCAAAGGGTTCTCGGTATCGATAGGAAGAGGTAATTGCCGAGGCTCCCAGTGTACGACCATGATAGCCACCTTCAAATGCCAGCATATGTTGCCGACCTGTATGTTTACGTACCAACTTTAAGGCGTCTTCAACGGCTTGAGAACCACCCACATTAAAGTGGACTCTGCCGGTTTCACCAAACCCTTTTTGAACGCTATCTACAACTTTGGAGGCAAGTTCCACTTTTTCTTTGTGGAGATACTGGCACGCCAATTGAGGAAGCTTATCAATTTGTGCTTTGAGTGCGTCATTAACACGTTGATTGGCATATCCTAAATTAACGGCGGAGTACCACATTTGAAGATCAAGATAGGCATTATTGTAGCCGTCATAGAGATAACTCCCTTCGCAATGCTCGAAAAATTTGGGACGTTGTGCATAATGCACGGTATCTCCGTGGGAGCACACTTTGTTTTCAAGCTCCAAGAGCTCGTTTTCATGCTTTTCAATCATGTCATGATCCAAAAGCGCGTTTGTAGGTGAATTATCGGCCATTGTTTGGGTATTCAACTCAGATACTCCTTGCCCATTTCATTGCTATACCAGTTCCCAAAGGACTTGTTGAGGGTGTTAATGTCGCCTATTTTGTTCTACTTCATGATGATTCATCTTGTACAGCAAGAATAATGAACCAAACTTTCATGAATCTTACAAGACTAGAATCTAAAAATGTTTTTTGACTACAATAAGACATAACAAGATGAGTCGCGTGAAAATCCCTCTTATTTTAAATGATAGTAATGAAAGAAACAAAAACGAATGCGTATTTTATTGGCAGAAGATGATTCCGTTCTTTCTGATGGGATAACAAAAGCACTCAGACAATCGGGTTTTGCCATCGATTGGGTAAAATCTGGGGATGATGCGGATTATGCGCTAAGTACTGTTTCTTATGACGCCGTCATTTTGGATTTGGGGTTACCGAAAATGGACGGTTTAGAGGTTCTGAAACACTTAAGATGGCGAAAAAGCCGTGTTCCTGTTCTCATTCTTACGGCACGAGATACATTAGAGGATCGTGTCACCGGCCTGGACGTGGGCGCAGATGATTATTTAACAAAACCATTTGATTTGCCAGAACTAGAGGCTCGTATCCGAGCATTGATTCGAAGAAACCACTTTGACACTCAATCGGAGCTGATATATGGCAGCATTCGATTTGATACCGTTGGACGGCGCGTTTTTGTGAACGATCATCTTCTAGAGCTTTCTGCCAGGGAGATGAGTGTATTTGAGCTTCTTTTAATTCATACGGGGCGTGTTGTTAGTAAAGAACAAATGGTAGAACACCTGTATGGGTGGGATGAGGAAGTGAGTGATAATGCCATTGAAGTCTGTATCCATCGTCTTCGAAAAAAGCTAGAACCTTTTGGCTTTTCATTTCGAACGATTCGGGGTTTAGGTTATCTGGTAGAAAGCACTTCTTCATGAAAAAATTTGCGCCTTCGATTCGAAATAAGTTGATGTTCTGGCTTCTGATTCCCATTTTACTGCTATGGGTTATTCAGGCTGGTATTGCGTACTTTATTGGGATTGATTTTGCAAATGATGCTTATGATGCGGATTTAGTTGATAATGCCAATGCCATTGCCAGCCAAATTGAATTTGTTAACAATCAGGTTAAAGTCGATCTTCCGCCTGCTGCAAAAGCCATTTTAAAGTATGACAATCAAGATAAGATTTATTACCGTATTTTAGCAAATAATGGTACCTTTCTTGCGGGTGATACACAACTTAACCAGTTAAGTGTTCCGCCTAAAACGCCTCGAAAAGTTACATTTGAAGATGCTTGGATTCACAATGATCAGAAACAGCATCATATTCGTGTTGTTACCATGCGTCTTAAGCTAGATAAAAAGGTTCCAAAAGAAGATATCACTATTCAAGTTGCTGAAACGTTTATTGGGCGTGAAAAACTGGCAAATAAGATCTTAATTAGTGTTATTTTAC
>JANWIO010000119.1 GCA_025449835.1 Vampirovibrionales bacterium | reverse complement strand
TCCTCTGCTTTGGGAGGTTGTATTGGCATGGCTTGAGGCCAAGCTGGATAAGGCTGCGTATAGGGAGCGTATGGGATATAAGGATATCCCCAAGGGGTGGGAGCTGGCCATGGTGATGGCTGCGGTCTTCCTTGAGGTGGGGTTTGTGGTGATGCAATTTTTGGAATGGACACAACCTGCATGATGCTTTTTCCCTCGTAAACCTAAACCAATTATCCTCTGGTCTATTAAAACCACTAAAAGCAATTTGATGCTAGGGAATTTGATGCATCATTTCTTGTTGCAGGGCTAAAACCCGTTGTTTAAGGTCAAAGCTCATTTCAGGAGCATGAAACTGCCATGCATTCTCTAAGCCTTGCAAAATTTGAGGCGGTTGGTATTGTGGCATTTTCTTGGATTTTGTTGTGGCTGGCTTAACGCCCTTTGTTTGAAGGGTTTTCACAAGGGACATAAAAGGTGCTTTGGGCGGGGTGTTATTCTGGCGATATTGTTTAAAAGTAGTTTGTGCCAGTTGTTCTTTAAGCGCTTCGTTCTGGTCGTATTCCACGAGGTTATCGTCTGCTGAGTCATCGGGCTCTGTATTCGTTGAAGTATCTGTTAATTCGGCTTCGATAGAATCTTGTTTCTGGGTAATCAGCTTTTTGATTTCGGTTAAGCTGTTCCCGGCGACAAGGAGTTTTTGAATTTCCCGCAATAACTCAATTTCTCTGGAGTCGTACAAGAGAATTCTGGGCTGCCCTTTGGGAAGCGTGTAGTATCGTTTGGGTATTTGATAGTATTGAGACAATCGCTTTACAACGCTTTCAGAAAGATCAAGCTGTGTAGCAGCCTGATCGAGTGTAAATTGTAAGGCTTGGCTCATCTCTACAGCCCCCCTTTGTTAAATAGCGTTGGTCATATTATACGCTATTGTCAAATGATGCCCAACCCAGTAGGAGCCACTTTAAAGAAAGCAGTGATTTGATTCAATTTTCAATTGGATAAAAAGGCCGGTGTGATTTACTGCAGGAGTTTATCCATGTGTGCCAAGTTCATGTCAGGGTTCAACCAGGGATTTTTCTCCCCCAGATGTGACATTGATGTGGAAAAGTCGTTGGAGGCTAAATAGCGATCCACTGTGGTTAGGACATTATTGTCTTCGGGATTATCCAGCAAGGGTTCATTGGAGGGTGAATTATTGTGGTTTTCAGTTTGGCCTGTATGGCCATGGGTATCAAAAAGCTTATCCAAAACATTTCGGATGGGCCCAACAGCAAACATACTAGCAATAGATCCGGTAATAATGCCGGTAGCCCCTAACACCTCTACGCCCAATAAAGCAGGTACCGCAAGACAAACCCAGGTTGAAGCCGCAAAAACGCCAGCTGATTTTAAAAGGGATTTTGCGCTGGACTTGATGCCGCCAATGGTTTTTGAAATTAAATTGCCCTGGGTTTTTTGAAAGCCTTCAATGCCATCCTTCACACCATCATAAACATTGATCATTCCTTCAATCAAGAGAGAGGATTTCACCCAACTGGAAAGTCCTCGAACACCGGGCAGTTCATTAAACCCTTTTAAGGCTCCCCCTAGCGTTGGTTGGATACTTTTAGGTAAAAGTTTTAAAACGCGCTGACATGTGCGCTCAATCAAATCAGTGGAGTAGGGAGCTTTGCTTTTGTTTTTCAGAAACGTAATGGTATCTTGTCCCACGACAGGTGCGATACCTTTTGTTTGGCCACCGACGAAGCGACCAATTAAGCCTTTATTGTTAAAAATTCCGCTTTCAAGCGTTTTTCCAAGCCGCTTAAAAACACTGATTGTTGCTGCCATGGCTCCCCCCAAAAAATCGTTTTCCCCGATATTTATATAAAAACCAAAATCACTTTTTTTGTGCGACTTTCTGCCCCAATAGAGCAGCGGCGACTTCAGAGCGTGTGATTTCGGAAGATTTAAAATGGAAAAACGAAAATCAATCAAACGACGGATAAAGATTTTGGCATGTTTACCGACGTCAAAAATATCACAAATCAATTACCCTCCTCTCTCTCCCTAATCTCTCATCGCTCAAAGTGTCTCTCTCTTACACGAGACACTTTTTTTTTAGGAGATTTGATAAATTCTCATATAATAAAGAGCAATGACTGCATTGCATGAATTTTATATGAGGCGTTGCCTTGAATTGGCCCAGTTTGGGCAGGGAAAAACCCACCCCAACCCCATGGTGGGATGCGTTGTTTTGGATGCCTTGGGGCGAAAAGTAGGGGAAGGCTTTCATTCACATTATGGTGGGCCTCATGCCGAAGTGATGGCGTTGGATCAGGCGGGCGAGCCAGCTCGTGGTGGAACACTTTATGTGAGCCTGGAGCCCTGTAATCACACGGGGAAAACACCGCCTTGCACCGCTAAAATTCTCGATTGTGGCATCCAAAAAGTGATTTATGGCCTGCGTGATCCAAACCCAACGGTAACTGGGCAAGGCGCCAAGTGGCTCAGTGAAAATGGGGTGGATGTTGAGGGGGGTGTTTTAGAAAAGGCCTGTTATCAGTTAAACGAGGCCTTTTGTTACTTTACCCAAACCCGGCGTCCTTTTGTTGTTTTAAAGCAAGCCATGACACTCGATGGAAAGATTGCCACCCGTAACGGGCAAAGCCAATGGATTACCAGCCCACTGGCCCGGCGTTGGGTCCATCAGCTTCGTTCGCAGTGTGATGGTATTTTAACCACTGCCGAAACGGTTTTGCAGGATGACAGCCAATTAACAGTGCGAGAATCGCCTTTATTAGGAAATCCGCCTGTTCGCATTGTTTTGGATCGAAAGTTACGCTTGGCACCTTTTAAGGGTTCCCTTTTTAAACCTTCCGCTAGCGGAGGAGAGATTTGGATTTTTACAGCCAAAGGTAATATGGAGACAGATAATGCTAAAAAGGCTTTATCTTACGGCGTTAAAATCTTTGAAGTCTCAGAAAATGGTGAAGGGCTTTTGCTATCAGAAGTGCTAAAGACCATTGGTGCTCAAGGCATTACATTATTGTTGGTGGAGGCTGGGGGGCGTCTTGCTGGTAGCCTTTTAAAGGGGAACCATGTTCAAAAATTATGGTTACTGTATGGTAATCAACTTATGATGGATCCTGCCGCAAAGCCGGGGGTGCTCAATGGGCCACTGTTTCGCTTAGAAGATGCTTTAAAGCTTCGGTTTAAAAACAACTTTTTACTGGATCAGACTTGGGTGGTGGAAGCGTATCCTGAATAGGGTTAGGGAAAAGCGCTTTGTGTTTCAATCCAGGTGATGTGTGGAGCCAGTTGTTCACAAAAATAATTTTTATAAAGGCCAAAAAGGCAATTTTACATGGGGTTTTGTTTTATTTAAAACAGTTTTAAATCAATATATCCATGGGGATTTTTAATCAGTCATGAGTTCGATTCGAGCGATTTCATCAACGGTAACCCAACGAGCCAGCAAAGTCTTGCCTTATGTCTTAGGACGTCGGGGTCAAAAATATTTTGATGTTGCCTTGATGGAAGTGGGGCTGGTTGCTCCGTTGGCCCTGGTGTATTTATATCATGTTGGAAAATCAAGCAGTCGTGACGATCATCAGTCAAATAGTTTTTGGCGATTGTTGCAGTCATTGGGGGAAGCTGCAGTAACCTTTGGCTTGGTTGAAAATACCAAGAAGATCTTTCCTGGGGTTGCTTTGGGAAATGCCGCTTACGAAATGGGGACTGCTGAATCGAAACGGGATCAGTTAAAAGCCGCTTTAAAAGCAGCCATTGTGTTTCCTATGGGCTATTTGGGAATACAAGGTGGTTTGGGCATGACAGACTTTTTACATCGTCAGGATGCTGGACAGATTAAGCATTTAGTCGAGCAATTATTACCCACAATGAATAATACACCAGCGAATGTTGCGGGGAACGCTATAAAAGCGGATTTAATGGCGACTGTTAAAAATTTAGAGGCGAAAGCATCTGGATTTTTGAGACTTTTTTCTGGAAAACGGTATTCTCTTGAACATATTAAGCCTGCGACAGCCATTTTCCAAGAAGCGCAAGATGCCTTGGTGCAAAAAACAGGTCAACTCTCATCGGAACAATTGGTGAAATTGGGACGACCTACGCAGGAAGTGCTGTCGAAATTGGTCTCCCATATCCAAACGTCACGGGGCTATTCATTGATTCGAAGTATGAATCCCTTATTTGCTTACTTGATTACGGTTTCCTTTGTGTCTATACCTCTATTTACAGTTGTTTCCGGAAGTCTTTTCAGAAAGCAAGGTGAATCTTTGGGAATAGATGAGCCACCCAATATTGTTCCCGTCTGGCTGCATCATTTTTTTGACACCTCGCAAGATCATGGCCTTGGTCATACTTCCCCTTTTCTAGAGGTCAATGGTCCCAAGCTATTGAATGATGCTTGGGAAGGGCAGTTTTAAAGTTCGAATTCTTTGCGACTGAAGCACCGATTTTCTTATCTCTTGATATAATAAAATAGTTTAGAGCGAGGATAGGCTGATGATTAAAGAAAACTCGGTTGTTTCAATGACCTATGTCTTGAAAGACGAGAATAGGATTATTTTGGATGCCTCCATTGGGCGGCCTTTTGTGCTTTTGCAAGGCCATAAAAATATTATTCCGGGGCTGGAAAAGCAGTTGGTGGGCCTGAAAGAGGGCGATAAAAAAAACTTGGTTGTTTCACCCGATGAGGGGTACGGCCAGTATGACCCTAATTTGAGAATGACGATTCCGCGTCAGCAATTTGGGGAGCAAACACCCGATCGAGGACGACAGGTTCAACTTCAATCTCCTAATGGCCAACCCTTTGTGGCCACCATTGTTGATGTGAAAGATGATCAGGTTTTTTTGGACGCCAATCATCCCTTGGCCGGAAAAACGCTTCACTTTGAGGTCGATATTCTTGAAATCCGGGATGCCACCGAAGAAGAAATTGCCCATGGCCATCCCCATATGCCAGGTGAGCCCCACGCCTAGTGACCTTTGTTCCTAAAACGTTACCGTTTCGGTTGATATTACCTAAGCGGTGGCTTGACCGGCTGGAATTTTGGGGCCTACCTGCACCAAGTGATCCACATTGGAGAACTTTTTGAAATTCTCAATAAACATGGCTGCCAGTTGAATGGCTTTTTCATCGTAGGCATTTTTGTCGCCCCAGCTTGTCCGGGGATCCAGTACTTCGGAAGGAACACCGGGACAGTTTTTGGGAACCAAAACATTAAAAATGGGATGGGTTGTAAAGTCTTGTTTTTCCAAATCGCCATTTAATGCGGCAGTTACCATGGCCCGTGTGTGGGGAATACTAATTCGTTTACCCACCCCATAAGGCCCACCTTGCCAACCGGTATTAATCAGGTACACATTCACGCCATGCTCTTGTATGCGTTCCATTAAAATTTTGGCATACACCGCAGAAGGCCTTGGCATAAAGGGTGACCCAAAACAGGTTGAAAAGGTTGCTTGTGGGTCAACAATACCTCTTTCGGTTCCGGCCAGTTTGCTGGTGTAACCACTAATAAAATGGTATTGGGCCTGTTCAACGGTTAGCTTTGAGACAGGGGGAATGACGCCAAACGCATCCGCCGTCAAAAAGATAATGGTTGAAGGCTGTGTTGCTGTCCCCATCAGGCTTGCATTCGGAATAAAATAAATGGGATAGCCGACACGGGTGTTTTCTGTGAGGCTTTTATCATCAAAATCAGGTTCGCGGGTATCAGGATTCAGGACAATATTTTCAGACAGGGAGCCAAATTTGATTGCCTCCCAGATTTCAGGTTCATCCTCTTTAGAAAGTCGGATGGCTTTGGCATAGCATCCACCTTCAAAGTTATAGATGCCGTGATTTGACCATCCATGTTCATCATCTCCAATCAGGGTTCTTTCTGGATCCGCTGAAAGGGTTGTTTTTCCGGTCCCCGATAATCCGAAAAATAGAGCAGATTGGCCGTCTTTTCCGACGTTGGCTGAACAATGCATTGGGAGTACATCCCTTTCAGGCATCAGATAGTTCATCGCTGAAAAGACTGCTTTTTTCATCTCGCCAGAATAATGGGTGGCCGCAATGAGAATCATTTTCTTTTCAAAATTGAGAATTACGGCTGCTTCAGAATTAACCCCGTCTGTTTTGGGATCCAATTTAAGGCCTGGCGCACAAATAACGGTGAATTCTGGTTTAAAGGTTTTGAGTTGTTCAGCCGTTGGGCGGATAAAAAGTTGGTGTACAAACAGGTTTTGTGACGCCAATTCATTCACAAAGCGAACGGGCATAGCATAGCGGAGATCGGCGCCTGCATAACCATCAAAAATAAACAATTCTTTGTTGTCGAGATATGCTTTTATTTTGTTGAAAACCCGATCAAAAACCTCGGGGGTCGTGGGCATATTCACTTTGCCCCAATCAATGTTGTCATGAACCAAGGGGACATCTACAATAAATCGGTCGTTGGGAGAACGGCCCGTATATTTACCTGTGTTGACGGCTAAGGACCCTCTATCGGATAATTCCCCTTCGTTGTTGGCGAGAGCAATTTCCACAAGCTTTGCAACAGGTAATTGATAATGTTGTGTCGAACCTTTAACCCCTAGATATTGTGTATAGTCCATTATAACAACCTCCTTAAGTACGAATGGATTGATTCATACTATATTTGCCTTTGTTCCTTGACATGATCTGTCAAAAATATTTCGTAATCAATTGCTGATTTGTTCTGTTTTAAGGCTTGGTATCACAACAATTGTTACTATGATAGGCTGAAATACGAAGAAAAGCCTTCTTTATAGAAGGGGTTTGCTTCAAAAGCCACTGCTTAAGTTGCTTTTTAGATAAGACGAAATCGTATTGTTATGAAAAAAATAAGCATTATAGAGTTGCAATGCTATTCGCTGGGCTGAAAACTCAGTTGGTCTCCCACTTGGATTTGTGTTTCCGCAATGGTTCCGCCCCGAAGTTCTAAAACGCTTTTGGCCGTTTTAATAATGGGACTCACCCGTAAGGGTTTCATCTTTTCAATGAGGTGAACCACTCGAAGTTCTTTATCTAAAAAGACGGCATCAAAGACAAAGCGCATCCCAATGGAGTGAATGTCTTTACAGGGATCAATCCAGAGTCCTTCCCCTTCGTTTAAGCCCTTTTTGGGGAGGAGGCCTACGAGCCGGGTAAAGTAGTTATCCGCTTTTTGAATTTTGTCTGCAACCACCGTGGAGCGGGTTTCATTTCGACAAATTAAGCGTTTTCCCATTGTTTTCGAGCGCCTCCTTGTTCAAATTGGTTTTAGGGCATGAAACAAATTGTAGTGTTTTTAAGGGGCGGTGACATCATCTCCTTTGTTTTAAAAATAGACCTGTAAAGCTCTGATTTTTCACGATTTATAGACCAATGGATGGATATGAAAATCGATCTATTGGCGGACCGTTTCTCAAACTTTCAGATGATGAGCCGTCCTTTCGCTGTAGGATACACTACTTTATACAGTGTCCTGTGGATAGAGGAGAACACATCATTCGTGGGACATGGTGTTAGACAAATTATTATTTTCAATGAGTTACCTAATGGTGTGAGTGGAGCTTAGGAGGCACTGTTTGATGAGAGAAATCGAAAATCGACTTTATCGTATTTTTGTTGTGGATGATAATACAAACCACAGTGCTGGTATCCGTCAATTAATTGAGATGGAACCAGACATGAAAGTGGTGGGTGTTGCCACAAGCGGTAACGAAGCCATACAAAAAATCGGTAAAGTAGATGCAGATATTATTTTGATGGATTTAAATATGCCCGAAATGGATGGGATTAGTACCATTCAATCTATTTTGGAGCAAAAACCCGATATTAAAATTTTAACCTTAACAGGCTATGACGATCCTGATCTGGTCTTTCGTTCGATGAAAGCCGGTGGTAAAGGCTATATTTTAAAAACCATGGTCACGTCACAGCTACGTCAAGCCATTTTAGATATTGCCCAAGGCAAAGTCTTCTTACCAGTCACACTGGCCACAAAATTCTTTGACGAGTTTCAAAATCAGCAGACCCAAACACAACGTCCAGATCCTGTGCGTCAAGCGTTGTTGAATTACTTGACCAACCGTGAAAAAGAAGTCTTGGCACTTTTAACAGAAGGTATTACCTACAGAGGGGTTGCCGATCGCTTGGTGATTAGCGAAACAACGGTTAAAACTCACGTCAATAATATCTTCCAAAAACTCCAAGTGAATGATAGAACCCAAGCTGTTCTGTATGCATTAAAACATGGGTTAGTTAACGCAGACCGAGTAAACGAAAGTCTAAAACCTGCCGTATAATAAAATTATAAAGGCAACGGTCTGATACAAGGTGGTTTGGCTTGTGGGCCTCAATACAGAACAATTGGTAAACTTAGATGGCCTTTTTGGCCATCTAAGTGCGTCTGCTGGTCTATATTCTCGAGAAACTTTTTTAAACCTCTATAGTTGTATTGTGCGGATTATCCGTCAATATCATCTGAAAGGTCTCGTTTTTCATAGAGTTTTAGGAGATGCCGATTTTGGAACACTAAGTATGGCGCTAGAGCAACTCCATGATGTGACCACTTTTGCCATTAGTGATGACGAAATTCAACGTTGTCCTACTTTGGATCATAAATCCATGGGGTTTTTAATTGTTCTGACCAACCAGTTTTGTGCCACTGTGTACTGGTCCACGGCCAGTCAGGAAGCGTATGGTGTATACGATGGGGGTTGGACATTTCATCCAGGCGATAGTAAAACCATTGCGCTGCAAATTGCCCAGCATATGGATAATCATGAGGTCTTGATTCCGCGGATTGAAGAAACCCCATTGGATCGTCGTTATGATGAAAAAATTACCGGCTTTATCACCCAATTGGTCAACAATTTGGAAAACCGCAATCGAGAATTGACCCTGGCCTTGAATCAGGTGCGCCAACTCAATGCCAAAGTGTTGGATCAAGAACGATTGGCTGCCATTGGTCAGTTATGTTCGGTGATTGCCCATGAAATCCGAAATCCGTTGGGATTGATTGATCTGTATGCCAAGCTGATTGAGAATCAAATTGCCAAGCTTGACGTTGCTGACTCTAAAGAACCCTTGGAAAAAAATCTGCAAGTAATTCGGCATGCCACCAGCAGTTTGGAGGCAATTTTATCGGAATTGACCAGTTATGCCCGCCCCTTGGAGCTGGATTTGGCCATGACGGATCTGCGGGATCTCGTGACCGAAGTGGCCGAGATGTATGCACCAAAGTATGAAGAAAAAGGTGTTCAGTTAAAATGGAAACTTCCCACAAAGCCTATTGAGGCCAATATTGATTATCGGCGGTTAAAGCAAGCCTTGATTAATCTGGTTAAGAATGCTCTTGAAGCTTCAAAGGCAGAGTCTGTGGTTGAAATTGTTTTGGCGAGCCGTAAGAATGATAACCGAATTTTTATCAAAGTTCAGGATCAAGGTCAGGGCGTGGATAAACGCTCTCAGGAAAAACTATTTACACCTTATTTTTCAACCAAAGGGAATGGCACAGGCTTGGGCTTGGCACATAGCCGGAAAATATTGCAAGCTCATGGTGGTACCGTTGCTTTGCTGAGCACAGGAGAGTCGGGAAGCACTTTTTCCTTGATCTTGCCACAGCCTCAATCGAGGGCAGATAAAGCGCCCCATTCTCATACCCAAGCAGGAGAAAGTTAAATCATGTTGAAGCGGTTCATCATCCTCACACTGGCTATCGTTATGATAACAGGTCTTTCAGGCTGCCAACTTTTACATCTCGGTAAAAATGCTTCAGCTGGAAATGATACTGCTTCAGCAGACCAAGGTGGTGGCGGGGGCGATGGTGGAAATCCACAGAGCTTATTTAATGATGAGCCTCAACCTCTGGTAAAGAATTATCGACCTATTTCGGTAAAAATGCCGGATGGCATTAACATTGTGGGAGACTTGTATATCCCGGGGATTAGTCCTTACACGGCCCCTGCTGATGATGGTGGGGATAGTGGTGGTGATTCAGGGCAAGGAGACAATGGGACACCGTCCACACCAGTAAAACCAGCCAAAATTCAATATCCTTTAGTGGTTTTACTCCATATGCTCAGTGGCAACCGTTGGGATTGGAAAGATTTTCCTGAAAAGCTGGTGAACTCTGGGTATGCCGTGCTGGTTATTGATTTAAGAGGCCATGGGGACAGTGTGTATCGTGGCAAAACTTTGAAGGTTTGGCGAGAATTTGATCAGAATGACTGGCTCAAACTGGCGGATGACCCGGGTTTTGTTCTGGATTACATTTCAAAACAAAAGCAATTTAACATGGTAAACACCCATCAGCTTGCTTTTATTGGAGCGGATATTGGTGCCAATACTGCCATTGAATATGCGGGTAATAACCCTGCCTTGGTGAGGGCTTTTGTGCTTCTTTCACCCGGGTTAGACTATTATGGTTTAAAAACGTTTGATTCGATTACCCATTATGATAATGCGGCCTACTACATTGCAAGCCAAGAGGATGGTTATTCTTCCAAATCAGCCGAACGGCTTTATAAATACACTGTGGGGAAAAAGAAAATCCAAATTTATGCCAATATGGGGCACGGAACAGATATCTTGAATAACGATCCTGATTTGCGGCAAGGCATTATTGACTGGTTAGAACAGGTGTTTCCGCCGCAGAAAGTACCCGCTTCCGTTACTCAACAACCTGCAACACCATCTACATCAACTTCGGCACCTGCTATTCCTGCTACATCCACAAATCAATCGGCAGGCAATTCAACTCCGTCTCCCAATAATACTTCTACAACGCCTGCTTCTACGCAATCAAAAAGTACCGATAACACCAACGGTAAAGCAAAACAAAAGCCTGGGGAGCAAAAGGCAGCTACGAAGAAAGCCGACCAGAAAAAAACAGACCAGAAGACAGCAAAAGCCACACCAAAAGCCACCAAGCCTGCTGTAAAAAAGAAAATGCCGAAACCGGTGCCGGTCATTGATCAAAGTAAACCCAGCTCGGTACCCCCAAATACCTCTGTAACAACCCCATCTTCATCAACACAGGGTCAAGCAACACCTTCTAATAATTCTCAGTCCCCTTTACCTAGCCCACCGGCACCAATTACACCGTCAGCCAATAACAATGGTTCGTTGCCGGTTACTTCTCCATAGCGAATAGGGTACATTTTCACCTATTTTTACAATATTACAGGGGTAGGAATGATAAGCCAACGGTGCCGGATATCACCGCCTGATAACATCCGAATGGTTAAATCTGCTTGGTATAAAGGGGGGGTATCGTGAGCGGTGCAAAACAAAAAGCCCCCTAAAAGGCATTTTGGGGATTCATATTTTACATCGGATGTAAACCTTTTGCCACAAAACTTGAGAAATCTTCTTATGGCAGGTATCTTAAATTATGGAGTATACCAATTACGATATTGGAGTACGATCACCCTATGAGTACCTCTGTTCTGGAACGCCCCTCTCTCGCTCAACCTGTTGTTACCGGTCTCCCCTGTGAAGAAAGAAAAGTTTCGGCCCCAGATGCCCCCGCTAACTGGATTTGCCGAATGGTTCTCAAGTCTTACATTAGTAGCCTTCATTTTTGCCTCAGTGAATTAGGCTGGGTGCCGCAACGCATCCTGGAAGTGGGCTCTGGAGACGGCACCATGTTGTCGTATGTTGCACAAACCTTTATGAATGCCGAAGTGGTTGGTGTTGAGTTTGATGCAGACAAAGTTGCCCTGGCCAAGGAAAGAAACTGTTGCCGAATTGAATTTATGGAACTTTCGGATGCAGAAACCTTGCCCTTTGAATCTGATAGTTTTGACCTGGTGATTAGCCATGGGTTTTTAGGCCATTCGCCGCTACCGCGCTATTGGACCAAAGAAATGGCACGGGTCACGGCGGAAGGGTTGATTATTTCCACACCCATGCCATGGGGATATCAATGGCTTCAAAAATTGCCTGGCGCTAAAAAGGCAAAGCTTCTGGGGGCGCCCGTGTTTTCTCCAGAAGTACAGCCTATCGCTGTTCAACAAGTGAAAAACTGGGTTGAACGGGCAGGACTTAACGTTGAAACCTTAACGATGCCTTTGCCTTACAGTATGATGATGGCCCGTAAGCCACAGCACTAAGAAACTAAGAATTTGTGGTCTGCTGCCATTGCAGATTGTGATGGATAAAATCTCGGTATGCTTGGATTTGTTGCGTTTTTTCTCTTTCTGAAGAAAAAGACTTTTCGCTGTTGACAAGCGAAGCCACCACATCAAGCGCTTCTAGGCCGGAGCCCGGTAAGAGATCCATTTTTAGGGATTCTGTCATGACATCCATAATCGTTTCGGCACCCTCATAACGAAGGGAATGAAGCACTTGTGCTTCAATTATTGGAGGATTACCAGCCTGCTGCGGCAAGAGGGTTTTAAGGTGTGGGCCACATTGCGGATCGGCTGGGCAGGGGAACGTCAAATCCACTACTTCGGTATAGCATGCCCCATATCGATTAATCAGCTCTGCAACAATTTCGGGCGATATGTCATATTGTTCAACTGCTTTTGGGATTTCCTGATCTTTAAAAGCAAAGATATCGTTGATTCCTCGGCCGCCAGGGAGGGGGCGTTGGGCTGTGATGCAGTGTCCCGCATGCTTTATCCGAGACAGAAAGTCCCAGTGAGGTTCCTGCTTGAGTGCTGCGATAACTTTATCGGAGACTTCTTCTGCGAGACTTCGGTAAGTGGTGAGTTTTCCACCAATAACATGAAAAATACGGCTATTTCCCACATGACGAATAATATGTTTTCGGGTTACCGATCCTGCCTGTTTTTTGCTGGCTGGAAGGGGGCGAAAACCAGAATAAGCCCAAAAAATATCCGATTCTGAAAGGTCTGTCTCTGGAAAATTCTGCTGGGTCGATTGAAGGAGATACTCAATCTCTTGCGATGTTGGGTATTCACTCTCCCATTGCTTGTCATCGGTGGTACCAATTAATAAGTAAGGGCTCACTGTTGTTTCATGATCTGGGATGGGGTAAGGAATCACGAAAAAAGGACGTCCATCTACTGCCGCTGTATAGATGGTGTGTTTTAGTCCCAAAACATTATGAATCATGATATGCGTCCCTTTGGTCGGACCCATTTGCGGAACTTTAACGTTGTAAGGTGAGTGGGTGACCTGAAGCAGCTTATCCACAGAATGGCCGGTTGCGTTAACTACATATTTTGCTTTCACGGGATAGCTTCTTGGCTTGAGAGCGAGCTGATCCTGGAAGGTAATATGGACATAATCCAGGTATTCATCAATGCGGGTGACTTTTGTATGGGATAGTGTCTGGACAGGTTGCCTTTCCGAATGCTGTTCCAGGGCATCTCTTAGGTTTTCAATGCATAGGCGTTCTGGATAAACAATTTGCGTATCATAATATTGAAATCCACCAATGAGATCCCCCTGGTTTCTCAGTCCAGGCACTTTCCCCGGAATTCCTTTTTGGGAATTTCCCAAAAGGTCCTCTATATAGAGGCTTTGATGGTGAGGAAGGGTACTCTTTCCTGAAAACCAGTCATAAAGGATGAGTCCGCACTTTATGAGGAGATAAGGATGGGCATCTCCTTTGTAAACCGGGAGTACCATGCTGAGCGGACGAACCAGGTGCGGCATAATGGTAAGTAAATATCTCAGCTCTCGCCGAGCTTCTCGGACCAGGCCCCATTCAAGATGCGGCAGATATCGTAGACCGCCATGGCCCAAGTGTGAATTATGATGGGTGGCTTTATTGGGATCGGATTCATCAAGAAGTAAGACGGAAGCGCCCCGTAATGCCAAGTCTCTCGCCACGCCTGTGCCATTGCAGCCGCCACCAATAATCAATACATCATAAACATGGGTTTGGAGGGTACGGGGTAACTGTCGAATCATCTTCTTGAAAACTTTCCCTTGATGGTAATACATACGATGAGAGCCTGCGATCACTGTATGACAAAAATAATCGGTGAGGTCAATCAGATAACCGGAAATGATTTTTAAACATGCTTCTTAAAATAGCTCATCCGAAACATGAAAAATGGATTATAGACAGATGTCGTATTTAATTTAATTTGTAAAAATTTGCTGAGGCAGTGTTATCTCCCATGCATCATTTTTATAAACAAAAGTGTGTAAACTGAAATCTAATGGATGCTTAAACATACTTGTGAAATCCCATTTCTATTAAGGGTAAATCAGCTATACATATTGTACTAAGGCGCCCATTATGTTAAAAATATACGCAGCAGAACGGTTAAGGTTCTGCGATTACTGTTATAGTTAGTGAAAACAACGAGGTGAATAATGAAAATCTCCATTAAGCCGGTTGTTGCTCATCCAAAACCACAACCAAAACCAGTAAAACCTCATTAAGTTTTAGTGGGACTTTTTAACTAAAAGTGGTTTTGCCAATAGCCTCGTGGGGAAATTCTCTTCAGGGGTTATTGGCTTTTCTGAGATTTCATTCAGGCAGATTATGTCAATTCAGGAGAAGAGAAAATAGGTTGGAATAAGTACTTTAATCTGTATAACCTGGGGGTTTTTGGTTACTCCAAAGCGTATTGGGATTATACTTCACACCGGTTAAAATAGCCCATTCCATTTCAGCATCTGTGAAGTCGGCATTTGAAAGAATGGCTCCCGTAAAATTGGTATCATTTAAATAAGCTTTTTGAAATTGGGCGCCAGTGAGGTTTGTATCTATAAACTCGGCTTCTTTGGCGTCACAGCCCTTAAAAATGCATTCAACCATCTCTGCCCCATAAAAATTGGCTTGATAGAGGTCTGATTCGCTAAAGTTAGCTTCCGTGGCGGTGGCCATGTTAAATTCGGCTTCTCGTAAGGAGGCCCGAACAAATTGTGTAAATACTAAGGTGGCCTCATGCAAGATGCAAAAATCCAGTTTAGCCCCTTGTAAACTGGTTTGGCTTAAATTGATGCCCGTCAGATTCAGGCTGGTAAAGTCAATTTTATTAAGGTTTAAAAACTCAAATTCGGTATCCCGGCGATATTGGTTAAAGGCTTCAACCCCTTGTTCCACAATTAGGGTATAGAGATCTTCCTTTGTCGGTGGTGTCATAGAGAAAGAAAAAATCCTTTTTTGGTGAAATACGCGAATGCATTTCATCATAGTCTGAAATCCTTGAAGATCAAGTTCTCTTGATGAGAAATCGGTAACCACGTCGCCTGAAAAAGGTGTTTATGGTGTAAAAGGCTCTCTTTACGGGATTTGACTTTCCGTTTACAATGAATTAATGGCAATACCTTTTAAGGAGGGGTAAAGCCACCCATATTTTGTGGCGTCAGGTAATGGAGAGACGAAAGCGCATGAGTGCGACAATGACCATTGATGTAAGTGAAGATAAATGGGGTTTAACAGAAGAGCAACGGATGATCCGCCAGATGGTGCGGGACTTTGCCGTAAGTGTTGTTGAGCCCAAAGCAGCCCATATTGATAAAACCCAGGAATTTCCGGTAGAGACCTTTAAAGAAATGGCAGAGCTTGGGCTGTTGGGGATTCCTATCCCTGAACAATATGGCGGTGCAGGGTTGGATTATATCTGTTATGCCATTACGGTGGAAGAAATTGCCCGGGTGTGTGCTTCAACAGCATTGTCTTTGGCGGCTCACACGTCATTGGTTTGCTTACCACTCAGTAATTTTGGAAATGAAGCCCAAAAGCAAAAATATTTAACCCAAGTGGCTTCTGGAAAAGTGCTAGGGGCCTATGGCTTAACAGAACCCAATGCTGGGAGTGATGCCGGTGGTACCGAAACCCGCGCTGAGAAAAAAGGGGATAAGTGGATTTTAAACGGATCCAAAATCTTTATTACCAACGCCAATTATGCCCAGATCTATGTAGCAACGGCTAAAACCTCCAAAGAGATGGGAACCAAAGGGATTAGCGCCTTTATTTTTGAACGCAATACCCCGGGATTTTCCTTGGGTCCCAAAGATGAAAAGCTGGGAATGCGCGGCTCAGACTGGGGCACGTTGATTTTTGAAGATGCCGAAATCCCCGAAGAAAACCTGCTCGGTGAATTGGGCCAAGGGTTTAAATATTTTATGAAAACTTTAGACTCTGGCCGGATCAGCATTGGTGCTTTGGGCGTTGGGATTGCCCAAGGCTGTTTGGATAAAGCCTTGCAATATGCCAAAGAACGAAAACAGTTTGGGCGAGCCATTTCTGAGTTTCAAGCCATTCAGTTTATGCTGGCGGATATGGCCGTTGAAATCGAAGCTGCTCGCCATTTGGTTTATAATGCTGCTCGATTGCGAGATGCTGGCATGCCCTATGGTAAAGAAGCTTCGATGGCTAAGTTATTTGCATCTGAAGTTGCTTCTCGGGCTGCCAATAAAGCCGTTCAAATCCATGGTGGCTATGGCTACACCAAAGATTTCCCGGTAGAGCGCTATTTACGAGATGCAAAACTGTGCGAAATTGGTGAAGGGACTTCTGAAATCCAACGGATGGTGATTGCTCGACATCTGCTTCAGCAATAAGCGTTTCTATTTTTTGGAAATCGGAATAATGTCCGCTGCAACGGATTTAAACGCCGGTGTTTTTGAGCGGCTGTCTAAAATCCTGGGAACCAAGGCATTGGCTTCGGGGTAGTACATGGCGAGATTTCCAGGGGGAATATCCACAATGGCAACAGAGGCTTCCATCTGTCCTGCCTTGGTTTTCACAAAAACCCGTTCGTGCTCTGAAAGAGAGAGCCGTTCAACATCGGCTTGTGCCATCATCACCACATCGCGATGTTTATTGCCACGGTAAAGATCTTCTTCCTCGTAAACCAC
>JANWIO010000118.1 GCA_025449835.1 Vampirovibrionales bacterium | reverse complement strand
TACATGAAGGTACCCTCAACGACTTGATAATGCAAAGCATTGCTGCTGAAATGAATCTATCTGAAACGGCTTTTCTCGAAAAAAGAGGAAATACGGAATTTAATATCCGATGGTTTACACCTACGACGGAAGTGGATTTATGTGGGCATGCCACTTTGGCAAGCGCACATGTCCTTTGGGAAGATGAAATCATGGGAGATAACCAATTGTTAACTTTTTACTCTAAGAGCGGACCTTTGCATGCGGAAAAAAGGGACAATTGGATTCAATTGGATTTTCCCCTTGAACCAGAAGTCCAAATTTTAGGTTATGAGTTAAAAAAACACCTTGAAAAAGCACTACAAACAAAAATAATCTATGCTGGGCAAAACCGGCTGGATATTCTTGCCGAGGTTTCTGAGGAGTGTTTGTTTAGAATTGAGCCTCAATTTGAATCACTGTCTCAACTTGGATCCCGTGGAGTCATCATTACCAGCCCATCAAGCAATCCTGCGTATGACTTTATCTCCCGATGTTTTTACCCTCGTGTTGGTGTTAATGAAGACCCTGTTACTGGTTCAGCACACTGTTTTTTAGCAGACTATTGGCATAAAAAGTTTAGGAAGAACAAATTATGTGCTTACCAGGCATCACAGCGTGGTGGTTTTTTGAAATTAGAGATTCTACAGAAGAGGGTTCTCATCTTAGGCCAAGCAATAACAACCGTGAGTGGCAGTTTGTTAATTTGATTCTGACCTTATCCGGTTTGTTTTTAATCATTTTGTTACTATCCCTACAGAATGGTGCCCCTCCCCTGCTTTTGATGCTGAGGCGGTTTTCAACCTATCCATTTCGACAATAGAGCATCGCAATATCAAGTGCTATAGTCTGTCGAAATTGCAGAAACGAAGATGCGAATTCTGCTATTTGCAACCCTGGATTACGTAAGAGAAAAATAAAAAGGAGGAAATACGATGTCACCATACATGTCTTTGCTCGAAAATTTAGGTGAATCAGAAATGGTCGATGGCGGCGTATATGAAGATCTTGGTCGGGGGTCCTTACTGAAAGGCTTACTCGGTGCACGCGTTCGGCAAGAAGTGCGCAGAGAAAATCGGGAAGAAATCTTGGAAAAGCTACTCACCGTCTCGGGAACCGCCTGGATTGATTTATTGGAAGAAAAAGTGAAACAGGAAATCGACAAAACCCACGGCGACCACATGAACAAGCTGGCAAAACTGATTGTGTCATCCGGCGTTGAACGATGGAGTGATGCGATTTCATGTCTTCATAAACGAGAAGAATTCCGGGAAGAATTATTTAAGTTCTTCGCTGAATCCTATCGTAAACGAGCCTAAACAACACGTAATAATCATTTTTAATGCAAGTCCGATAAGCTTCAATGGGAGTAACATCCTGGCTTATCGGACTTTTTAAAATCGCTTAAATTCCGTTTTAAGGTTTAATTTTTATTCCCAAAATCTACTCTGCAAAACAAGCCTTTGCACCCGCTACAAGCTCTTCCGGCGTCACATTTTTAGTGGGGGTTGCCAGCGACCAACTGACCCCAAAGGGATCTTGAATTTGACCGTAACGGGCACCCCAAAACATATCGGCTACGGGCATTTTAACGGTTGCACCATTTTCAACAGCTTTTTGAAAAACGGTGTCCACATCCGCAACGTCCATATGTAAGGTCATGGCGCTATTATCCAGTGTGCCTTGGGTTTCACAAAACCGATCGCAGAGAAAGAGATGCCCCTGATTCAGCAGCAAGGCTGCATGCAAAATGCGGCCATCCTCCAAAGGTAACCGAGTGATTTCAATTGCTCCAAAGGTTTTTACATAATAATTAATGGCTTCTGCGGCATTATCATACACAATATGCGGAACAATACCTAGCATTAAAGGCTTGGGTCCCACAAGACCAGAGAATTCCAGTTTATTCAAAGAGCTTGTCCAACCAAATCGGTGATTTTCAATCGCTTGGTCAGAAGGCAGATTTTCGTGCAGGATGATGACTTCTGTTTTATCCCCTTGCGCATTAAATTCAATGGTGACAAGGGTTTCAAATACAGGTGGGTCACAATCAGGTGAGTTCCAGGTAAATTTAAGACGCTGATTGGGAAGGACTTCAACATATTCGCCATGGATGTTCGTTGTTTTGCCGCTATCCTCGTGGACGGCTTGCATGTTACGACAGCCTCCCACCTTGGGTTCTGCTTCGATATTGATGAATTTAACCCCAACGGGGCCAAACCATTGTGCCAAAGCAGCTTCATCCACAAATGCATGATAAACTTTTTCGACCGGCGCATTTAACATGCGCTGAATGCGAAGGGCCTGGGTAGTAGATTGTGTGGTCATTTATGTTTCTCCTTTTTCTTTTGTTTGTATATCCGATAAAAATGCTTCCAGATTATCCAATTGTTGATTCCACATGGCGGTGTACTGCGCTATCCATTGGCTTGCTTCTTTGACGGGCTCAGGATTGATGTGGATATAGTGTAACTTGCCTTGCTTTTTACGCACCACCAGGTTTGCTGACTCGAGTAATTTCAGGTGTTTTGTCACTGCTGGTGGAGACAAGCTAAAAGGCTCTCCCAGTTTAAAGACCGTTGCCGCTCCGTGAGAAAGCTGCATTAAAATTGCCCGCCGTGTCGGGTCTGACAAGGCAAAGAAGATTCGATCAAGATCTTCAGAATAACGTTTAACCATATAGTTAATTGTTATAGAGTTGCTCTCATCTGTCAAGTCGTTGATCAATGAACCCGTCGTTTTGGTACTTCATAGTATGTTAGAGGGATGTTCTGCAATATCAAATCATCTCACGGACTATCAATGTGGCGACTTGATATCATATAATCAGGTAATAATGGATTGATCCCTTTTTGGAGAACCAAACACACTGGCATCCTGATGCAGAGTGCTGAAATATCATGTTTTGGGTGGTTTGAAATGCTTGCTCAACCTGCGTGATTAAAATAGGGAGCGCTATCTCTTAATGTTCTTGTTGTTTTTTAAAATTTTTCGGACTTTTCTATGCACGGTTTCTAATTCAGAAGGTTACCTTGCAATATGAAATATATAGTTATTATTATGTAATTTCACTGCTCTATTGTTTCAAGACCCTTTAGAATCGTTTTTTAATGGATTGGGTAATCTTATTGTGAAAGTTGAACCTTTTCCTATTTCACTCTCAACTTTTATTGTGCCGTGATGCAATTCAGTGAGTTTTTTTATAAAAGCTAAACCCAAGCCAAGTCCTTCTTCTTTACTTTTGGTGCCACTTTTAACCCGATAATATTCAGTAAAGAGTTGCGGTAAATTCTCCTTGGAGATACCAATACCGGTATCTTCAATAGAGCAAACAATCATCTGGCCTGCCCTATCTAAATTGAACCGTATATAAACGCTACCGTTTTCTTTGTTGTATTTAATGGCATTGCTAATGAGATTCAAAAGGATTTGACGAAAATATTTAGGGTCAACGTTGATATGCGTTAATCCTGGGGCAATATAATCGTGTATAACAATGTTTTTGGAAGAGGTTGATGGAGCCATTAAAGCCTCTATATCTTGGAGAAACGGTTTGAGTTCAATTTTTTCAATTTTGAGAGTCAATTTTCCTGCTTCAATACGTGCTAAATCCAATATTCCTGTTACCATCTCAAGTAAATGTTGACCACTAAGGCCAATATTATGGATGTATTTCTGTTGTGTTTCCGTTAACTCCCCGCCAAAACCTTGTTCTAACATATTACTATAGCCAATGATGGCATTTAACGGATTTTTAAAGTCATGAGAAACAAAGGCCAACATTTGGCTTTTCTGTTGAGTGGTTGTTTCAGCTAAGATTTTGGAAGCCTTCTCCATTTCATACAGGCGAGACTGATGGATAGAGATAGCTGCATGTGCAGCAACCACTTGAATAATAATCTGTTCCTCCGGCGACCACGTGCGTTTATGTTTAACCTGATGAATAAATAAAACAGCAAGACAGTCCCTTTGATAGGAAATAGAACAGCCAATCCCTGATGCGATACCAATCTTTTCTAATTCAGCTCTTGCCTCGGCTGATACACCCTGCGTCAAGCTGCTAAAATCAATCGGTTCATTTTGAGAGCAACATTCTTTAGCGAAATAACTTAAGGTTTTCCAAAGCTCAGGATGTGGTGTTAATAAATTTTCAATGTCTTCGGATGATCGGTATTCTTTAATCGGAGGGAGCAGCTCATTCTGTTCAGAATCATAGCGAGAAATGAAACATCGATCGGCTTCAAGGTATCTCCCTAAATTATTAACAAGTTCCTGGAATGTTATATCGAGGTCTAAATTCCCATGAAGTGTCTGAATAATTTGGCGAATATGTGTTTCTCGTTGCGCCGTTTGTTTATTTTGTTGAAAAAGTTCAGATTGATAAAACGCAATACCCAGATGTGTTGCAATAACTTCTAAAAGCGCTACTTCCTCAAGTTCCCAGTGACGTAAAGATAAGCATTGATGCAGAGTGATGTACCCGTACAGTTTTCCTTGATATTGAATGTTTGCAAATATAACAGACTGTACCTGTTGGTGGTGAAAATAAGATTTGACGGGTTCCGGCAGTTCGTGATCGTTTGCTGTGTCCTCAATAACATAGGACAGGCTTTCTTTAAAATGTGAATTTAACAGTTGAAAAAGGGGGGCCGGAAAATCTTCTTTCTGGATCGGAAAACCTCCATCAGGCCGATAATATTGTGCCATCAAATCCACCTGATACACTGCATCCTCTTCCTGCAACCGAATAATTAAACACCGATCCACATTTAAAAAAGTCCCTAACTCGGTTGTTATCTCCTCAACTCCCCGTCTCAAATCAAAGGATTGATTAATAATCCCAATAATACCTTTAAGCAGACTTTCCCGTTCAAGGCTTTTTTGCAAGGCCTCATCTTTTTTTATTCGTTCGGTTATATCGGTAATGGTCCCGGCCATTCGGATAGGCTGACCGAACTCGTTAAAAATTGTCTTGCCGCGAAAGTCACAATAAAGATAATTTCCTTGGATATTTCGGATACGAAAACTCTCTTCAAAGTGCTTATTGTGCGTTAAAGCCGATTGAAGGGTTTCTCTGATCTTCAGTTGATCATCAGGATGAATGAATTTAAAAAACGCCTCAAGACTGGGTATCAAGTCTGTTTCTGCATGTCCTATCATTTGAAAAAAACGACCATTCCAATGAACGGTATCCTTTGTGATATCCCAATCCCAAATACCGTCATTGGAGCCCCATAACACCAATTTATACCGTTCTTCCGCTAACTTTGCGTTTTTTCTCGCAATTTCAGCTACTTTTAAAGCCTCTTCAGCAGTTTTTTGGGCTAAAATGGCATCTTTTACAATAACATCTGATAATTTTTTTTCTGACTCAGCCTGAGCCTTTGCAAATTCAGCGTTTTTCTTAGCAGAATCCGATAAAGCAATTGCTGTTTGGGATTCTTCCAGCGAGAATTCGGCATTCTCATCTATCGTTTCGAAAGGATTTTGAGCCCCTGTTTTTAGTTGGATTTCTCCTTCGGGTGCATTATTTCGATCGGTACTTTTCATTTCTTGATCAACTTCAACGCTGTCTCGTTTAATTTTATTCTCATCAGCTACGTAGGCTTACGGTTAAATTCATTGGATTTTACCTCATGTGAATGCATTTTATTATTAGACAAGCGGGGGGGATCTAGAATAATGACGTTTAAGCTTTATCGTCTAAGTTTTGGGTGCCTTGGAAGTTTTACTGTAAAAGTTGAGCCTTTTCCTTCTTCGCTTTTCACATCAATTTGCCCTTTATGGGCATCTATAATTTTCTTGGATAGGTAAAGGCCAAGGCCTGTTCCAACATGTTTGAGACGTTTTGTTTCAGTTTTATATTTATCAAACAAATGGTTCAACAGATCTGGCTTAATCCCTTTACCAGTATCCGCTATGGAAATCAGGGTGACATCTTCCGTTTGATTGGTTGCAACGGTCACCGAGCCTCCTGATTCGGTAAAGAGAATTGCATTTTGGATAAGGTTATTGAGAACACGCTGGATTTCGAAAGGATCGACTTCAATAGCGCTTAGATTCTCACTGAGATTTAATTGCAAAGTTAGGCCTTTCTCTTTTGCCATATATGTAAATACATTCGCAATTTGTGAGGTGATCAACTGGTTGATATCCGTTAATTCCAACTTTAAAACGACATCCCCATCCTCATAGGAATAAGTTCCCATCATATTATCGACAAGATGTGCCATATAACGGTTAGAAAGTATCATTTCCTGAAGAATTTGGTCCTGATCTTGGGTAAGGGGACCAAAATCACCTTGTTTAAAAAGCTGTAAAATCCTGTGTTCAGCCCGGATAGGGGTTTTTAAATCATGGGTTAACGTTGCCATTAAATTTTCTTTTGTAGCGTTTGCTTTTTGCAGTTCCTTCTCTGCCTTTTTAAAAGCGCTTCGTTCTTCTGCTTCTCGCAGTTCCCTTTCAACGACTGAAACTAACCGGGTAAGATTATCTTTCATTAAGTAGTCATTAGCCCCTTTTTTAAGGGCTTGTACGGCAATCTCTTCACCAATACTGCCTGAAATGATGATAAAAGGGATATCCAAGCCACTCTCCTGCAAAATCTGTAGGGCTGCAAGTGCATTGAAGCGAGGCATCCTATAATCCGAAAGAATGATGTCCCACGTTTGATTCGCAAGCGATTCTTTAAATGCTTCAGGGGTTTCAACTCTTTCCGAAATGGGGGTATACCCGCCCTGTGTCAAAGCATCCAAAACAATGGCAACATCTATTTTGGAATCTTCAATAAAGAGGACGCGTAGTGAGGTGTTCACATCTTTTCTTCCTGTTGGGATTATCGTATTTATAAATCGTCAATATTTTTTTGTATCATTCTTTAGACTTAACCGAGTGTACTAATAAAAATAAAATATAAAACCCTTTCGCGTTCACAGGTTAGCATGAGCCAAGCTGAATAGATAGCAAATGAGCTTCGTTGGTAATAATTTCAACACATTTTGATGTCTTTATAATGTAAAGTAGATAGTTGCGCCTTGATTCACGGCTCCCTCGGCCCATACTCTTCCCCCATGCCGATGAATAATCCGTTGAACAGTTGCCAGTCCAACGCCGCTTCCTGGAAACTCCTCCTCACTATGAAGACGTTGAAAAGGTGCAAACAATTTATCCTTATATTCAGGATCAAATCCAACACCATTGTCTCGAATGTAGTATACCTTCTGATTATCTTTCTGCATAACACCCAGTTCAACCAAAGCATCTGAACGTTTTCCGGTAAATTTCCACGCATTATCCAATAAATTCTGCAAAGCAATTCTTAAAAGTGCCACATCGCCTTTTACAATAAGGTTATCCATAATGTCAAATTTTACATGGCGCTCAGGATAATCTTCCTTCATCTCCTTCATGATTTCTTTTGCAACTTCACTTAAATTAACGGGTTTCGTATTAAGCTCTGCCTGAGTGACCCGAGAAAGATTCAGTAAGTCGGTGGTGAGGCGCATCATCTTTTGGCTGCTTTCCAAAATAAACGCCAAATAGTCTTTACCCTCATCATCCAGATGCTCTGTGTAACGAGATAAAAGTATTTTGCATAAACTAATCAGGTTGCGTAATGGTGCTCGGAGATCATGCGAGACGGAATGTGCGAAACTTTCCAACTCATGGTTGACGAGTTCCAATTGGGCTGTCCGTTTTTTTACTTTAAGTTCAAGATCTTCAGTAAGCTTTCTAATTGCTTCTTCTGCCCGCTTATGCTCAGTGATATCTCTTGTAACCACTGAAAATCCTGTTAAAACGCTCTGTTCATTATAAACGGGAGTTAGCGCAATATGGGCATAAAAAGTATTTCCATCCTTTCGGACACGTAGATTCTCTATTTCATGTTGCCCTTTGGTTAACGCTGTCTTCAACTCATTATCAGGTTTGCCTTCCTGGACTTCTTTTTCGACATAAAATTTAGCGTAAGGTTTACCCAAAATTTCCTCGGCCCGATAACCAAAAGTTCTCTCGGCTCCTAAATTCCAAGTAATCACCTGACCTTGTGGATCCAACATGAAAATTCCATAATCTCTGACTCCCTCTACCAAACGGCGGTAGCTGTTTTCGGTTTCTTTTAATAGACCTTCAACTTTTTTTCTAATCTGTCGTTCTTCTTTTTCCCGTAATTCTCGTTCAATAGCAGGAACTAACCGAGCAAGATTATCTTTCATCAAGTAGTCATCGGCGCCTTTTTTAAGGGCTTGTACCGCAAGCTCTTCACCAATGCTACCTGAAATGATGATAAACGGAATCCCGAAGCCACTCTCTTGCAGGATGTGTAAGGCAGCTAATGCGTTGAAACGAGGCATCGAATAATCCGAAACAATGATATCCCACTGCTGTTTGTAAAGAGCTTCTTTATATTCCTCTGGTGTTTCTACCCTTTTAGCAGCAACTTCAAGGCCACCTTGCTTCAACTCATCGATAACCAAAGCAGAGTCGATCTTGGAATCTTCAACAATCAATACTTCAAGAGGCTTACTCATTGTTTATGTCCGAGACGAAGCTTGATGCAAATCCAAGCAGGGTAGATCTGTCTGGAGGTGGGGCAATAAACGGGGTTAAATAAAAGATGCTTCATTGTTTGCAATAAGCCTATGTAACCTAGAAGCTCCCTTTATCACACAAAAGAAAATAAATTATCATTGCCCATTAAACTAATTTTGGGAATTGCTGTAGCGGCATCCAGAAGGTAAATGCTTTCCTCCTCAAATATTCTTGTGTTGCTCGGCTATTTGAGTGTCCCAAGGGCAAATGTTCTAAGTCTATTGGCCGGTGCAGTTTATTCCATTGGCATCAATGTGACAGCTCTGATCTTGAGTTTGATTTTTTACACCGTCTTGTAACTTCTGGCTTTGCTCTATTTGCACGTCTGACTTGGAGGTGTTTTTTTCAAAATTCTTGCCTTTCTGCCCCATTTCCTGCAGATCCACGCCTGTTGCCGGAATAATACGACCCATGTCCTGAATCTCCCCATTCACATTTTGAATCTGATCCTGGGTAATCACCACTATCGGCTGGGTAAAGGTTGATTTGCTAATAACAGCATTGGTATAGGTACTACTAGCTGAGTAGGTCGGGTTTGTGAGATACAGGTAGCTTGTTAAAAGTGGATAGGACGCACTTAATGCATTTGAAGCAGAGATTGCCGTCGAGCTGGTGGGGAGTTGTGGATTCAGTTGCGTATTCAACAAAGCTAATCCCGGTGGCGTATTGAGTACAGTGAGCCGATTTTTGGGTGAAATACTGCCAAAAATATCAATAGAAACACCATTTAATTGGCCACCTGCCTGTACCTGAAGTGTTCCACCACTCACCACAACATGAATGGGATCGGCGGTGGTTCCAATGTACCCACTGGCCTGTAACCATGCGCCAGTGCCTGCAATTAAATTATTGCTACTCCCGATACCATTTAAAATATTTCCCCCAGTGGAGATTAACGATGTCGTGGCTGTGCCAGATGACACAAGACCCAGGGTTAAGCTTGATGCGCTATTGATATAGATGGCTTTATTGTTGGTTTTAACAGATAAAACCCCAGTTCCGCCCATGGTAACGTTGATATCACCCAAGCCTGTATTCCCCACCTGACCAGACCCGGTGCCACCGCCCCCGGTAATGGTAAGATTTTGATTATTGGCTAACACAATATTGGCAGTTGTATCACTGGTTGGGGTGCTGTCTGTAATATTGCCGGTTGTGTTTAATGTGAGGCTCTCGGCTTTGGAGGAGAGATCCACCGCCCCTAAGTCAATTGCGCCAGTCTGCGTATCCGAACCAATGATTAATGAACCAGCTGTTAAGGCCAGTAACTGTGTGTTACTGAGTTGAAAGGTTCCGGTTCCGCCTGCCAGGCCAATGGTGCTCCCTAGCGTATAAACGCCGATATTCAGAGTCCCCGAGCCAGCAGAGATTGTTCCTGAGAGATTCAGGGTATTGACAAATAGTGAAATGGCCCCACCGGTGATACTATCGCCAGAAGATACGGTGACGGTGGGTGCCTTAAGGCTTGTTGAACCTGTGGTTGAAATATTACCGCCTGTGGTTAAAGTGCCGGTTGCAACGATATCCAACATGTTGTCGCTGGATGCACCCAAGGTTAAAGAACCCGTTTCATTGATATAGACATTTCCAGTTGTGCTGGATGTTAAGGTGCTGGTAACTGTTTGAATTCTGTTCGTTGTAGTGCCGATATCCCCTGTTCCAGATGCAAGGCTAATTGAAGCTCCACTTAGACTGCCGCTTGACTCGGTAATATTCCTAGAGCCATTGGCGCTCAAATCAATTGTGTTGGCAGCGGTAACATTGGCACCGAGGGCCATATTGCCATTATTGGCTGTTGTGTGAAGGGTAATATTGCTCCCTGAAATGGTCCCTGTTGTGGTGATCGTATTATTATCCAGCAACTGGAATAAGCTTCCAGCCGTTGAGGCTCCCAGTGAAACGGCTCCGGTTTGCGTTATGTAAACGTTTCCAGTGCTACCCGTATTTGCGGTTAACACACTGGCTACCGTATTGATGTTATTCGAAGAAGTCCCGATATTCCCGGTGCTGCTCCTGAGAGACAAGGTTGTTCCACTTAAACTCCCCGCTGACTCTGTGATATTACCCG
>JANWIO010000117.1 GCA_025449835.1 Vampirovibrionales bacterium | reverse complement strand
TTGGTTTAAAAAGTCATATTTTGTCAGAATAAGATTAGGCTTGGCCTCGAGTTTCCCCTTTGGTGTGTTATGCTTTTGTTCAAGGTATTTGCCGTTCATGGCTCTATCTTATTCCAAAATCCATACTCACCCTTTCTCTTATAACCCATTGCAACGAGATTACCTATAAACGGTTTACCAATTGATTTATAGAACCACCTTAAATAGTGTGTACTCTTGGCTCTTTTATTATGTTATCATTACGAACCATGAGGTCGGGAGTTCGAATCTCTCACAGCGCACCAGCTTTTCAAAAGAGAAAAATGTCAACGTCTGATTATGTCTTCAATGGCATTTTAACCCCTATGCTATAATACTGAAATCGAAGCGGTTTATTGACTTTGTTGGGAGGCATTCAGAAGAAAAATGAAAATCAATTTAAACCTTTCTCCCCGTCATACCATTGCAAATGCGCTGCTGTGTTTTCAATATGCAGTACGGCCAAATACCTCTATTGAGCAAGCAAACGAGGCCAAAAACCAGGGAAAAACCTTTATCCAAGAAACACTCAAAAATCCTCAATTCGTAACATTTTTAGAGGAAATTGATCGGTTTGATAAAAACAGCGACCTCTCAACAGAACTGACTGAGACTGCCCTGACAAAAGATACGTGTAATGTCGCTCACTGGGATGGTACAAAAATGTGTTTGCTTCGTATTGCAAGGGAAAATCCAAGCCACCTTGAGCGAGAAAAAGCTTTTGAGCTTTTTCGAACCGAGTTAGAAGAATGCTGTGCAATTACAAACCATCTTTCGGAGTCTCAATGGGGGGCTTTAAAAATCTTTATTGAACTTTTGGGACCACAGGCTGATTTAAAAAAAGAAATTAAAGAGATTTGGGCGCGTCGAAAGGCAGTTAGCCCCTGTTCCTACTAACAGTTTTATTAATTGAATCATGGCAACCCGAAAAGTTGCTTTGGATGTTTTATTGGATTTTATTTGTATTTATCTAACTGTACGCAGAATACTACTTTTTTAGTAAGATTGCTTTATGTTAAGTTTCTTGATATAAAATATCTTGACATAAAGGTAAATAATGCTAAACTAAAATTACGGATTGAAAAATAACGGAAACAAACCAATGGCAACTGAAAATACATCTGGCGTGCATGTTTGGCTCATCCTGATGAAGGCGCATCAAACATTTTTAAAGCAGGCGCAACGCAGTATTCAAGGCACAGGACTTTGTTTTTCTGATTTTACGGCCTTGGAGATTCTACTGCACAAAGGGCCGATTCCCATTATCACAATTGGTGAAAAGCTCCAATTAACCAGTGGCTCACTTACTGCTGCTATTGATCGGTTGGAAAAGAGAGGATTGCTTGAGCGAAGCTTTGATCCGACAGATAGACGTGTCCGAATTATCACTTTAACGTCTGCTGGAGAACGCTTGATCAAGGATCTGTTTAAGCAGCACAGTTTGGATATGGAAAATGCCATGTCGGGTCTGAGTCAAAACGAACGTAAACAACTCATCCAATTACTGAAAAAAGCAGGAAAGCAGCTACCGGCAATTTAAAACGTGATAAAAGTAAGTCCCTGTTTGTAACAAGACCGTAAGAAAAAAAGGAGTCAAAAACGATGTCAGATAAAACCCAAATCAAATTACTGCCCAATGGACCTGCCATTGTTGAGGGAAATTTCGAAGTCTTCAGCACTGACGGTACAGAAATGGCCCAAGGAAAAGGGGCTATTGCACTCTGTCGGTGTGGCGCATCGGCAAGCAAGCCATTTTGTGATGGTGCTCATTCCAAAATTAGCTTTCAAGGCTAATTACTCAGTTCATTAGGTTTTCAATAAAATTATTTTGTTAATGGAGGAAACATATTATGACAACAACATTACCCGCAAAATTTATTGGGCTCGCAAAAGACCTGACCACCGAATATCCAAGAAGCCCCCGTGCGGTTTTGGGAGGCTATGTGTTAGCTGCCCGTATGCTGGACAAATGCCGAGCAGTAATTAACGGTACCAATGGTGAATATCACTTTAATTGCCCTCTTGATAGACGTATTCTGGATTTCACAGGAATTGATGCTGAGGCATTTAAAACCTATGTGATGACGGGTGCAAGTGATGAAGAAGTGGGTGAATGGATTCGTTCCCACTCCAAGGTGCAGAATGTTGAAGATATCGTCCGTTGGAATAACCAGCAACGGGATCTGAGGTTAAGTGACCTGCCTATCCAGGTACAAGTTTATATGGAAGACTACATTCAACAATATGTTCCTGCAGGTAAGGTGGTTTACAACTGGTTCGATGTCTATGATTACGAAGAAAAGCGCTTGTAGTTCTTTATCATCATAAAATACAGAAACACTCCTTTGGTACAAAACCAAGGGAGTGCTTCTTTTTATAGATTTATTGTGTCTTGGCCAGAGTGGTTTGGTCGTTAATGGGAAAAAGCCTTGCAAAGTTTGAAGCTGGCCAGTTCAATTGCTGTAAGTGATGCTGATGTCTTGGCTAGTGCGTTTAACATCACAAAATCATGGATAGCGCCCAAGAAACGCACCGCCGTGGTTGGAACATTGGCTTGTATCAGTTTGTGGGCATAGGCTTCGCCCTCATCTCGGAGTACATCGCATTCGCCTGTAATGATGAGTGTTGGTGGTAGATCTTTTAATTGCTCTATTGAAGCCCGTAGTGGTGAAGCCAAGGGTTGATTACGGGTGCTTGTATCGGGTAAATAAGCATTCCAAAACCACTTCATGGCTTCTCGTGTTAGCCAATACCCCTTAGAAAATTCGTTGTAGGATTCTGTATTAAAATCAGCCGCTGTGACCGGATAAAACAAGACTTGATAACAGATTTGAGGACCGCGTCTCTCTTTGGCCATTATCGTCAATGCTGCCGTCATATTACCACCTACACTATCTCCCACAACGGCCAGTCTGGAAGAGTCAATATTGAAAGATTTGTCATTTTCGAAAATATAACGGGTTACTTCATAGGCATCCTCTAAAGAAACCGGAAATCGAACTTCCGGTGACCGATCATAATCAACAAAAATGACGGCTGCCTGGGTCCTGTTTGCAATTTCTCGGATGAGTCGGTTATGCGTCTGATGATCACCCAGAATCCACCCACCCCCATGAAAAAACATGACTACCGGAAGTTGGGATGTATTGCCTTTTGGTCTTACAATTCTGATACTAACTTTTCCCTTAGCGCCTACTGGAATCATATGCTCTTCGATATCGGCCGGTAAAAGTGTAACAGGAGATCCTTCCTGTAACTTTAGAAGAACGTTTCGAGCCTCTGATGGGGAAAGTTCGTAGATTGGCGGACCGCTTTGATCGTTAATCGTATCCAGAAACTTTTGCGTGACGGGTTCAATGACAGGTTTTATCAAAGTGGCTTTGTTCATGTTGAGCTCCTTATCTCTTTTTTCCTCACCTACTGCGGAAAGAATACTATATTCTTTCGTGTTGGCAACTAGTCATATGGCGTAATAATCCCTTCTCAATACACAAACCCCGTAAGGTAACACCCCACTCATACAGTGTCAAACAATTGGGAATTCCTACCCACCATCTACACTCATTGAAAAACTGGATTTGCCCAGGCAAGGGTTGTTTTATCATCAACACTGGCCTTTTTTGCAGCTCTGGCGCTGCACCATAATCTCAGATGCAACTCGTTCCCACCACCTACGATGACGGGGCTGATGCTCTCCACGGAGCTGCCGAACAACTCCGAAAAGGCCTGTACTTTTAGATTCTTTATAGCTCTATATTATTTTAAGGGGATTTGTTTTACAAATAAGGCGGCTTGGGTTCTGTCTCTCACATTCAGTTTGTTGAGGATGGAATGAACATGGACTCGGACGGTTCCCATAGAGATGCACAGTTGCTCAGCAATTTCGCTGTTTTTTAGACCTTGAGAAATCAATAATAAAATCTCGCTTTCTCGGTCGGTCAGCGTATCTAAAACTTTTTTTAATTCGTCACTTAAATAATTTAAATTCGGTTGCAAAATAGGGTCATCTGTAAATCGGTTTTTAAGATGTTCGACAACAGCAGCATCAAGCCAAAAACCACCCTGATATACTTCTTTAATAATCCGAATTAATCTTTCAGGAGAAATACCTTTGATGCAGAAGCCATCTGTTCCTGCATTCATCATTTGCTCAACAAAGCGAGACCCTGTATTTGAAGTTAAGGCTAGGATTTTAATTTCAGGATGATTTTTTTTTATTATTTGGGTTGCTTCCATACCGTTCATAATGGGTAATCCCAGATCCATCAGGATAACATCGGGCTTCAGTTGATTTGCTATCTCAATTGCTGACATGCCATCCGCACAGCTTGAAACCAAGTGAATCTCAGAAGATTGTTGGAGGGAAACCGTTAGACCAATCCTAAAGACTTCATCATCTTCAACCAATAAAACATTGATCATGGATAAATCACCAACTCTGAATGTTGAATTTCCTCTATAACATCTGTTTCCGGTGCTGTAGGGAGAATAAAGCTAAATTTGCATCCTTGGGGAAACAAATTTTCAGCCCAAATTTTACCCCGATGGGCCAGTACAATTTGACGGCTTAAGTAAAGTCCAAGGCCAGTCCCAATAACTTGGCGTTCTTCACCGGATTGGTAGAACCGATTAAAAATATTCTCGATATCTTCTGATTGGATGCCAGGACCGGAGTCTGAAATCTCAACCAGTAAGTAGTTGGGGTCATGATGCTGGGTGAGGTGAATCTGAATGGAGCCACCTGTTGGGGTGTAGTTTAAGGCATTATGAATAAGGTTGGCTAAAACTCGTTTTAATTGTAGGGCATCTGCCTTTACATGCTGGGGAGAGTCGCTACAGGTGTAGGTTAATTCAATGCCACGCTCCAGCGCAAGATATTGGACTTCAATTAAAAAATCGGCGATTACTTCATCCATATCCACCAAGTTAAGCTGGAGAGAGACACCGGTATTATCATTTTTGTAAGTGGCTACCAATGTTTGAACCAAATCAAGTTGACGCTTGTTACCACGCTGTAAAACCTCTAAAAGTTGTCGTTGCTCATTGGTTAAAGTCCCTGCTGTGCCAGCCAATAAGTGTTGAAGGGTCTGTTCTTCTCCCAATAACGGTGTTTTGAGATCATGAGTTAGCGTGGCGATAAAATCTTCACGCACTTCAGCTAGGTTTTGTTGGGTGGATAACATGGCTTCTTGCTCCTGAAGACGTTCTCTGTAACGAA
>JANWIO010000116.1 GCA_025449835.1 Vampirovibrionales bacterium | reverse complement strand
CGTCACCCGCCCCAAGACTCTGACGATCAGATGTTAAGCTGGCTTGAACATCATGATATTCCCGTGATTCTGGTGCTGACCAAGGTGGATAAAATTTCTCGAAATGACCTTACCAAGCAAGTTCACCATGCAGCCACCACCCTCTCTCTTGCTCCAGAGCAGATTTTTCCGTTTTCGGCCGAATCGGGGTTTGGAAAAGATGCATTGCTCACATTTTTAGGGGATTATTTAAACACAGCCGCACAGATTCAGCAGGCGAAAAAACGATAAAGGCGGAGGTTTTCTCGTATGGCACAGAAAAATTATTGGTTGGTGAAAACAGAGCCCGGTGCATTTTCCTATCAAGACCTGGAAAAAACCGGTTGGACGCATTGGGATGGCGTGCGGAACCATCAGGCCAAGAAAAACCTGAGTGCCATGAAAGTGGGCGATTTGGTATTGATTTATCACAGTGTCACCAGTAAAGAAGTGGTGGGTGTTGGGAAAATTACGAAAGAAGCGTATCCAGACCCAACAGATGAAACCAAAAAGTGGGTGGCTGTTCGGGTTGAACCGGTACAAGCGTTAAAGCAGCCGGTTTCTTTGCAAATGGTGAAAGAAACACCAGCCTTGGCAGACATTGCTTTGGTACGCCAAGCCCGCCTTTCGGTGATGCTTTTAACCGAAGCTGCCTTCCAAAAGATTTTAGACCTGGGCAAAACCACCCTCACCGCAGCCGTCCGGTAGTTTTAGATTTCTAGTTGCGGAAGGGGCCTTTGAGTAAGGCTTCTCGGTAGGCTGGCGTCAGGCGAGATTTTTCAAACAACACCACCCCAGGCATCCCTGCCCGATGCGCTGCATTAATTTCTGACAACAACACAATGGGGCTGGAACGCTCGTACATTCCGAAAATTCCTACATAAACCGGCACTTTATCCTGAGTTAAGCGTTTAAATTCTAAACAATCCCGATAAATCCCTTTGGGTGTTGGCCCTAAACCGATAGGGGTGAGCATCTGAACCCAGCCCTTTTGAACCCATAGGGGCCAATCTTGCAGTTTAATGGAGTACGTGGGGCTAAAATGCGGAAAAACTACTGCGGAAATCATCACATCGGGTTTTGCAGCATGCACTTTTTCAGAAATTTCCTCGACAAAGCTGGACACTTGATTCTCTCGCCAAGCAACCCACCGAGACCACAAGAGGCTGTTGGGCAGAATTGCTTTGGGGTCGGCATTAATATAAGGGGGCTTGGTGTTGAGGGTGATTTTGGCTTCTGCCAGCAATTTATCGCCAGCAGCAAGCATTGCCTTTTGGGTCATGGGTTGCCCCGTTTGCACCACGGATTGGAGTGTCTCGCTTGGTTGTGGTTTGGCGTTGGTGATTTGAGAAGGCCCAGCAGGTGGCGATGGTTTCTCAGTGAGTGGTGTTTGGGTGGCGGTGGGGTTACCTGTTTCGGCTGAAGTCGGTGGCAATGGGAGCGGTAAGTTCACTTCAGCACGATTGGGGGTTGAAAGCATTTGCTTTTCATTCACGTCCACCTGGGTCGCATCGGAGAGCTTGGGAGATGGATGAGACAGCGGAAAAGCTTGGCTCACTTTGGGAGGACCTTTGAGAGCTTCTTTTGCGTGAAGCTTTGGGGGCGCCTTTTTAGCCAGTTTAAGATGGGGCTTTGCGTGAACAGTATGTGCGGTTTTGGGGGGATGATGTACTCGGTGGGCCAACACTTTATGGCTTTTCCCGTGCTGATGTCGGGCTTTTACCAAACGCTCCCGCCTGGCTGCTTCAGCTTTTCGTTTGGCTGCCAAGCGTTTTTCTTCTTCTGCCCGCTTTTGAGCTAAGGCTGCTTTAACTTCATCGGTAATTATGGTTTTAAAGGTGTTTCGGGCATAGGGGGTGTAGCCCCAATTCGACGCCAGAAAATGGGTTCTGCCTTCTGGGTAGCTGGCCGGGTAGCGAATGTAATCTAAATTAAGGCCATCAATATCATAATTGGTCTCAATTTCCAGTATGAGTTTGGTTAGAAAGGTCCGAACTTGAGGATTTGCCGGATCGAGAAAGAAATGCCCGTCTTCAATGGCCGAAGCTACGGGCTGAGTTCGAGACATTGACTGGTATTGGACATTACTCCAGCTAGGGTATTTCTGCAAAATCGGGCCATCGGCTTCAATGCTAATATTTTTATCCCCGGCAAAAAAGGTTTGTACCCATACATGAAGCTTTATATGATATTCTTTGGCCGCAGCAATCCAGGCTTTTAAGGGATCCCATCCTTGAAATTCTGCATGTTGACTGGGCAGGCCATAGTCGGCCATCACTTTACTGGGATACAGGGTCCGACCCTCGTAATACGTCTCTAAAAAGATGTTTTCAATGTTGTCTTCTTTTAGGGCTGCAACGGTTTGTCGCACTTCTTCAGGGCTTTGCTCAACGGGGCGAACCCAAATGCCTCGAAACTCCCGAGAATAGGATGGCACCGTTAGATAATACGCTTCATTGGCATCTTGCTGGCAGGTTTGTGCCTTATCCACAAACGCTTGGTCTACGCCTGCTAACGCCAAAGTGCTTAGCTGATCAAAGCATTGCCGAGCCAGCATTAAATTTTCTTGATATTGCGGATCTGCTTGGTTTGTACTCCCGTCTTGGGCGCGTTGAATGGCCTGTTTTACTTCATCCAAGTAAACTGAGGGCGTGATGCGCACCACAATTTGATGCGTCTCCTGGTTCAAGGTTACGGATTCCCCAACTTTGAGGACCCGCTGAATCCATTGGCCCGATTGGGCGTTGCCGCTAATTACAAAGCCATCAGATGGAATGGGACTATCATTGCCTGTAATAGCCTGAATTTTACCATCAACCACAATGGCTTCTGCCCCAAAGGTGTTGGTTTGGGTATAAGAACCAAAAGCAGGGGTATACACCACCAGTTGCTGGGCTCCACGATAGCCCGGATCGTTGGCCCCCTTGGGATTAGTCTCCGGCGTGGGGTCAATGGCATCCACCGGATAGCGAATCACGTCTTTAAACGTTTCATTGGGTTGTAAAATACTAGGACCGGAAAAGTTGGAATCGGCATTGGCTGCAAAAGGTACAAAAATCCCCATGAGGAGGGCTAAAACCAAGCACCACATCCAGCGGGGCATCTCAAGAACCTTTCTACGATTGCATTAAACGTTGAAAAGCAGACTTATTTTTTCTGAAAAGGGGTTTGCTGAGAAATGCGTCTAGCTGATTTTAGCAGAAAATTTTCCCTTTGCACCAGTTTTTTGTCTTTTTATTTTTAACGAATCACCAGGTTCACGAGCTTATTAGGCACCACAATAATTTTCACCGGGGTTTTGCCTTCCAGGAACTTCTGCACCCGTTCGTTTCCCAGCGCCATTTTTTCCAGGGTTTCTTTGTCTAAGTTTAAAGCCACTTGGGCTTTATCCCGAACTTTCCCATTGACTTGGAAGACCACTTCGACCGTATCGGCCACCAAGGCTTTTGAATTTGCCACAGGCCAAGGTTGTTGGTGAATCGAGCCGGAGCCGCCGAGCTTTTCCCAAAGTTCTTCGGTAACATGAGGTGTAATGGGTGCCAAAAGCTTGAGCAATACTTCAACCGAATGACTAAATACCGGATCGACCCCAGCAGCAATGGGGTAACGGGATAAGCCGTTGGTCATCTCCCGAATTTTACTAATCACCGTATTAAACTGAAATTCCTGGGTGATATCTTGGGTGACGCCAGCGATAGTTTGATGGGTGAGTTGATAGAGTTCCCGCTGGGGACCAGTTAAGCCGTTGTAATCCGGCGATTCTTCATTGAGTTGGATGGCTGCCCGATTATCCACCACCAAGCGCCATAAGCGCCGCAAGAATTTAAAGCATCCTTCCACGCCAGCATCTTTCCAGTCAAAATCATTTTGGGGTGGGGAGTCACTTAAAATAAAGAACCGGGCGGTGTCAGCACCAAACTCATTAAACACTGTGTCGGGATCGACGGTGTTGCCTTTTGATTTACTCATCTTTGCCCCATCTTTCAGCACCATTCCTTGGGTTAAAAGATTTTCAAAGGGCTCATCGAAATCAATCAAGCCTTGATCATGAAGGACTGCGGTAAAAAAGCGGGCGTACAACAGGTGTAAAATGGCATGCTCAATACCACCCACGTACTGATCTACATTCATCCAGTGGTTGACGGTCTCGCTGTTAAACACCGCTTCTGCATTGTGGGGATCAATAAAGCGTAAAAAGTACCAACTGCTGCACACAAAGGTATCCATGGTGTCTGTTTCCCGCTGGGCAGGGCCCTGACACTTTGGACATGAGGTATTTACAAAGGTTTGAGAGGTGGAGACTGGTGACCGGCCTCGAACGGAAAAATCCACATCCTCAGGAAGCTTCACTGGCAACTGATCGTCTGGTACTGGGACGACCCCACATTTATCGCAATACACCATGGGGATAGGGGCTCCCCAATACCGCTGACGGGAAACCAACCAGTCACGTAAGCGGTACTGCACCCGAAATTGCCCAAACCCCGATTGCTGTGCAAAAGTTGTAATGTTTTTCTTAGCGTCTTCGCTAGGCTGCCCTGTAAATGTCCCAGAATCGATTAAAACCCCAGATTCGGTAAACGCGGCATTTTCAATACTTACAGTTTCTTCAGGGTGTTGAATGACTTGTTTAATGGGTAGGTGATACTTTTTGGCAAAAGCAAAATCGCGTTCATCATGGGCAGGAACCGCCATCACAGCACCGGTGCCATAATCCAACAAAGCATAATCTGCAATCCAAATGGGCACTTTCTCTTGGGTAAAGGGATTGATTACAAAGGACCCTAAAGGCACGCCGGTTTTTTCCCGCTCGGTAGAAGTCCGCTCAATGTCTGATTTCGTGCGAGCTTCATTTTGATAGGCCTCCACAGCTTGTTTATTTTCGGGGGTTGTCAGTTGTGACACCAACGGATGTTCTGGGGCGAGCACCATATAGGTCACCCCAAAAATCGTATCGGGGCGGGTGGTATAAATGGGGATGTTAAGCTCAGGTTGCCCAGCCACGGTAAAGGCAATTTCGGCCCCCGTCGATTGGCCAATCCAGTTTTTCTGCATCAGTTTTACTCGCTCTGGCCAGCCGTTTAGCTTCTCTAAGTTATTGAGCAGATGTTCTGCATAATCGGTAATCTTAAAAAACCACTGGCTTAAGTTTTTCCGAATTACCTGGGTGTCACACCGCCAGCAGAGACCATCCACCACCTGCTCATTGGCCAACACTGTTGCGCATTCTTCACACCAATTTACCGGAGCTTCTTTTTTATAGGCCAATCCGGCTTTATAAAACAGCAGAAAGATCCATTGCGTCCAACGATAATAGTCTTCCCTGCAGGTAAAAACTTCCCGATCCCAGTCATAGCTCAGCCCCAGGGATTTTAACTGGGACCGCATATGATCAATATTTTCAAAGGTCCACTTGGCCGGGGGAATTCCACTTTTAATGGCCGCGTTTTCAGCCGGCAATCCAAAACTGTCCCACCCCATAGGGTGTAGCACGTTAAAGCCGTTCATTGTTTTAAATCGGGCGATTACATCGGTGATGGTATAATTTCGCACGTGTCCCATATGCAGACGCCCTGATGGATAGGGAAACATGGAGAGGGCGTAGTATTTGGGTCGGGTCCGATCGGCGGTATCTGTTTGAAATAACTTTTTTTCCACCCACTCCGTTTGCCATTTCCGCTCAATGGTTTGGGGTTGATAACTATCAATCTGCAAAAGGGAATCCATAGTGGCCTTGTGTCCTTATTTCATTGCCTCAAAGTCATCCCATTATAACAAGGCCAAAGCCTAAAACCCATATTTGCCCCTGATTCACATGTGCGCCAATGAGACGTCGAGGGAGCTTGTGCTGTATATGCCCAGGGCGTTTGCCTTTGGAATGATTCTCATGACCAAACGGCCATTTTTTGAGGTATACAGGCCGAGTAAAAATAAAATTTAAAATCAGAATGTAAATTTTTTGTAACAAACTAGCACATTTTTGTTAATTATTTGTTTGTAGTTGTTTTTATTTTATTAAGGTGTACCCATGCCAACCTTAAGGCAAAAGAAGCGAAGAGATAGTTGAGAGATGAATAACTTTTATATCGATCCCAACCAGCACAAATATATTGGAAACTATCAATGGGCCGAAAGTGATGCCCAGGGTGCAACTTGGCAGCCTACCAATGGTGGTGGCCTAACAGAAGTCGGCCAAAAACTTAATTTTGGCACTATGGCGCAAACGAGCGCACCACAAGTTTCGTTTAATACCATCCCTCAAGCTTTACCTGTTTCGTTGAATCCCACCCCCGTAGTGAGCCAACTCGCTTCATCGGTTAATTTAAACCCATTACAAGCTTTTCAGGCGCCTCCTTTACCACAGCAACAACAATTTTATGTTGATCCGCGGCCACCGGCTCGTACACCTCCCCCACCGCCAGCAAATTACACCGCCGATCCGTTGCCGACATGGCTTATCTATATTTTAAAATTTTTAAATCTAGACCCGATATCCAATCCAGACCCGAAACCAGTAGGCCCAACGGGACCATCCGGCCCCTCAGGTCCATCAGGAACATCCGGCCCATCGGGTCCATCAGGCCCATCCGGCCCATCGGGTCCATCAGGCCCATCCGGCCCATCGGGTCCATCAGGCCCATCCGGCCCATCGGGTCCATCAGGCCCATCAGGCCCATCAGGCCCGTCAGGTCCATCAGGTCCGTCAGGCCCATCAGGTCCGTCAGGCCCATCAGGTCCGTCAGGCCCATCAGGTCCAACGGGCCCGACAGGTGTAACTGGAATTACCGGTCCAACGGGTATAACTGGAATTACCGGTCCAACGGG
>JANWIO010000115.1 GCA_025449835.1 Vampirovibrionales bacterium | reverse complement strand
GTCACCCAGCATTCTAGGCCCGCAATTATCAGGTATCGCATAAGATTAACAGACTCATTATAAGCTCCCTCTTCTAATTCGCACTTCTGAGCCGTGTCTAACCGTGAAGGTTAAGCACGGCTTTTGAAGAATTCATGCACAATGCCATCTGGTTCTTCAATTTGAAGTTTAAAGCAATGATTTCGATTTTAAAGAATAGGTCTCTATAATCTGTTCAAGCCAATCTGTAGAACGAACCAGGGATTTCCAATCCAGGCGTTCTCGAACGGTATGGGCTTCTTGAATATTGGGGCCAATCAAGGCTGCATCGAAGGCTTCACCGTAAGCATTCTTTTTGGTGGCAAGAATACTGGCCTGGGCTGCCGCGTGACTGGGTAAAACGTTTACTTTCTTTTGTCCCAGGGCTTGTGCGGCCTGAGTACAGATTTTCGGTAATGGCGATTTGGGATCGGCGAGCCATGCAGGGTATTCCTCATCCCACCGAAGTTTTAATTTTAAATTCGGCTGTGTTCGTTTGTATTGTTTCCGATAACTTCTCAGAATACTTTCCATACGATTAAGTTCTGCATTTTGGGCTTTTTTTTCAAAGCTTCTCAGCATATAAATAGCTTGAGCCGATTCGGGGATGGCATTGGGCGCAGAGCCGCCCTGAATAAGACCTAGATTTTTAGAAATAAACGGTATCTTTGGGTATTGGGGATGATAGGAAATCACGCCTGTTCCCATCTTCTGAGTGATACGATTTAACAGTTCAATGGCATTCAGACGATTGGGACGATTAATATCGTCGCCAGAATGACCACCTTGGGTTCCTTCTACAGAAACCTTAACATTCACAGCGCTGGCTAACCCCGTTGTGAGTTGATATTCATAGAATTCATCTACAACAAGCACATGTTTTGCTTTAAATCGCCGTGTATCGAGATTGCGCAGCGAATCACAACTACTTTCTTCATCAGGCGATAATAAGATTTCCAGTGGCACATGAGGTTTATTCCGAAGGCGGGAAACCACCTCAAGAATCATGGCCAATCCTCCTTTGTCATCAGCCCCCAACGTGGTTGTGCCATCTGTCACAATAAACTCAGTGCCATTGATTATTTTAAGAGAAGGACGCACAGGTTTACTGGGGTTTGCCGGATCCCCTGCCACAATATCCATATGAGCCGTGAGCATTAATGGACGAGCTTTTTCATAACCACCTGTTCCTGGCACCCGAATCACCAAGGCACCACTTCGGTTATGCTCAATCTGAGTGACACCCACTTCTTGGAAGCGTTTGACGATCACCTGACGAATTCGATCTAAATTTTGCTGAATCACGTCTGTAAAGCGTGGATCGGTTTGTGGCGTGGCACTGGGAATTGCAATTAGCTCCAACATCCTGTGAATAACAGGGTATTTTTGAGCCAACTGAACCAAGCATTGCTGTTTTGAAACAGCATTAAAACGAATTCGCTGAGAATTCCTTTGCTTTTGTATGCTTGGAAACACAGCAGTTTGAAACTGAGTACGCAAAGCCATCCTCCCTTGAGCTTTTATGATTGTATGCAAAAACGAGCTTCGCGTACAGAATTTGTTCAAAATGGAGCCCTCATGATGAATCGCTTTGGTTGTCCTTATAAATTCAAAAACCTCATTTAAATATCCGAAAGATATCCACAAAGTCCCATTGTTACAATGTTTTACAATTCTAAAATCGCAAATACCCAATAAATACAACGGCTTCCAGAATTCAGTGACTGATTCAGTCTTGTTTAGAGAGGATATCCTCTAAAGTTATCGGAGCATTTGACGATGATAATTTTGTAACCCAGAGAGAGAAACAGGGATAATCGGATGATAATACGCTTACAGCAACAATATCGAGATGCAAATGCCGGATTTATCTTTAAATCCCGCAAAACGCACAATCAAGATAGTGATATGAGGAGAAAGCAACCTCTTGAATTTTGGGGAGATGATTCTCAAGAGGGTTTATTGTTGCAGGGTGCTCCCAATAATGAGCAAGCCCGGTTATCCCCTTCTTTTTTTTCTGAAGAGATTAAACCCCTTAAAGCCATTCTTGCTGAACAGTAAAAAACGATACAACCCCAGAAGTAACTCTAATTTCCTTTGTGTCTCCATTCCATAGCCATGAATAGCGCTCATGTTAGCGTCAGTCTTCAAAAACAACCAACATAGAGCCAGTGCCTCGAAGCAATTCGAGGTTTTTTTTTGAAAAACGTTTGATAAATCACTCAAAATTAAAGAATCAGCTGGAAGGGTGGGGGAGGACTTTAAACCTCAAAAGTAATCACAAATGTGTTTACTTTGTTCCGGAATTTCACCGGATTTCTGTCAGAAGTTGGTGAGGCAAGCCTCTAACTTCCTGCTTCAGAGGAAAGTTGTTCCATTCAGGTGAATGGACATTTTCAAAAAACAGGTTTTTGAAAATAAACTTGGCGTTCCACTGGTTCTCTCATTTTTAGAAATTACTTTCTTCAAATGAAAGGCCTTCACACCTTTTTCCTTAAAGCACCAGCCCTTCACAGCTGATGATAGTATCATATGCCTTTTTTTCTACGTGAAACATAGTAGGTAAAGTTATATGTTGTTACAGAATTTTAACATGCAAAACCGCCCGTCAAGGGAAGCGCCTTACTTTCAAAAATACGTAGTATCATTGATTTATAGAGGTTTGGTTTGAGATCCACCTGTGTCAGATCCATCAAAACCCCCCGTTGAGATTGTCCCGTATCATGTTATAGCCAAAGAACTCGGAACGTTTCTGGGACGGATGTTGTTTTTTGGCCTAGTACTGGGCTTTGCATGTATGAATATTGGCTGGTTTGGCAAAACCATGCTACAAGGCGCTTATACGCCTGACCTCCCATGGCTTATGGATAGCGGTCATTATATTTTGCATCATTTTACAATTCCCACCCAGGATCTTTATTCTTGGTCGTTCCCCCATAAGGTCTGGGTGTTGTATCAATGGTTATTTGAAGTCATGCTGGCACTGGGGCAAAGCATCTTTGGTGCTCAGCTTTTTTTTAAGCTTTTTATTCTTGGTATCCTTGGACTTTATTTTTTACTGCCCCTTGGGGTTGCCCATCAACACAAAATTCCATTTATTTACTCCCTCACAATCACAACAGCTGCCTTATTCTTAGCCGCTATCAACCTCAGTATTCGCCCCTTGATCGTCACGTCGTTGTTTACTGCCGTTGAATATATCCTCATTCAACGGTATCGACAAGGCAAAATGAGTGAAAACAAAGTCATTTACACTACCGGAATCGTGTTTTTTTTATGGGGCAACATGCATACGGGCGTGGTGATTGGGCTGATTACTTTAATCATCATGGCATGTGGAGACGCATTGGAGAGGCTTCACTGGTACCCATTTTCACCGGCGATTCCTGAAATTGAAGGAAAACCTGCCTCTTTTAAGTTTTACGGCACACTTGCATTTATTGGTTTTCTTTTCAGCTTGGTTAATCCCTATGGCATCACGATTTATTCGTATTTAGCGCATCTTTCGTCTGAAAACTATTTAAATAACATTATTAGCGAGCTTCAATCCCCCAATTTTCATCTTTTAAATTATTATTATCTGGCAGGCTTTATGGGGTTGTTTATATTGCTCATGTCTAAAGCCAAACGGGTATTTTCAGGACAATCCTTTTTACTGATTCTGTTATTTACACTGGCCACTCTGTATGCACAACGCTTTGTTGTCTGGGCAGCATTGTTTTACGCCTTTATCTTTCCAAAAGCGTTATTTCATTGGTGGACTGACTTTCAATTAGAGTACCCTGGTCTCAAAAAAGCCGTTTTGGGTTTTGAAACCTATCGTCCCTTGTTTTTTATTCTCCTCAGCGGAGCAACCCTCATCTTTTTTCTCTTTCCCAAGCTATATGTTCCGTTTAAGGATGGTGCTTGCCAAGATTATATCAAAGGGATTCAAGCCTATGAAAAGATTCAACAGCCCACGGATAAACTGTTTACATCGCCCACGTTGGGAAGCTGCATTTTAATGGTCAACCCCAAAACCAAGGTTTTTATTGATACCCGGTTTGATTTCTATCAAGAGGCCTTTGCAAAAGCGGTGAGAGATGCCTTGCTTTTAACAGGAGATTGGCAAGGATTTCTACTAAAATGGGAGGTTAACACGGTTATGGTATCCAAAAAATGGCCATTAGCGATTGCTTTAAGTCAACTTCCCCGCTACAAAATAGTTTATTCGGATAAAAGTATGATTATTTTTCGAAAGAAAACGGGATATTAATATGAATGTATCTTCATCCGAATCTCCAACACTGTTTCAAAAAGAATCTCCCCCAAAAAAGTGGGGAAAGAAGATTCTCTGGTTGCTAATTTTAGGATTCTCTGTATTTTTATTTATTAAATGTCTTTTTTTCTATGGCAAGCGAATGCTCTACGACTCATTTACACCAGACTTAGCCTGGATTTTAGACAGCGGCGCCTATATTTTAAAACAGCACCAATTGCCTAGACATGATATTTATTCATGGACACTTTCAACAAAATCTTGGGTGCTTTATCAATGGTTATTTGAGGCATCTACTGCGTTTTTATACAAAATTTTCGGAGAACAAGGGATTTTAAGAACGTTTATTGTTTTTGTACCTTGCCTTTATGTCCTCTTTCCTTTGTGTGGCGGCCTTCCTCGGAAAATACCCACCTTGTTGGTTTTAATCCCCACAACATTGGTCCTCCTGGTTCTAACGGTCAATATCAGCCTCAGGCCCATGATTGTGACAGCCTTCTTCTTAGCCCTTCAGTATGTTTTTGTGCATCGGTACCGTTTAGAAAAACTCTCCTTTAAATCTCTACTCCTCCTCAGTATCGGAATGTATATTTTGTGGGGAAATATGCATATGGGTGTAATACTTGGGTTATTTTCACTGCTCATTATGGCGGTGGGCGATTTCATGGAACATCGAAAAATTTATGTATTCACACCCGTTGTTCCAGAGATTGAGGGGCATCCCCAACGATTTCAGCGATATGGGATTTTACTGGGGAGCTGTTTTTTAGCCAGCTTGGTAAACCCTTACGGCTTTGGGATTTATCAATACCTTACTGCGCTATCATCAAAGCAGTATCTGAATAATATCATTATTGAACTTCAATCTCCGAATTTTCATTGGGATTGCTATCAATATTTTATGGGGCTCTTGGTCATCTTTATCTTGCTCATGCCCATGGTGAAAAAGGTTTTTTCTGCTGAAGGATTTCTACATCTTCTGATACTGACGATGTGCATGCTTTTTGTGCAACGTTTTGTCGTGTGGACTTGTCTATTCTATGCATTTATCCTTCCAAAAGCGCTTTATCATTGGTGGTTTAGCCTCAAAGAAAAATCTTATATACTAAAATATACTGTTCAAGGCTTTGAAACGTTTCGTCCCTTTGTTCTGTTATCGTTTGTGACCATTGGGTTTGCCTTTCTCTTTTTGCCCCAGTATTTTCAAAAAGTAAATTATGGGAATTGCCAGGCTTTAATGAATGGAATCGACACTTATGAACATCTTAAGCTACCAACAGATAAACTCTTTAACAGTGGCAATATTGGGAGCTGCATGTTGGTGCATTATCCGCATCAAAAAGTTTTTCTCGATACCCGCTTTGATTTTTACGGTGCAAAATATATGTCACAAACCCTAAATACCCTCATGATTGGTTCGGGATGGGAGCAAGTTTTAAAGCAATGGAAGATTAATACCATTATGGTAGAAGCAAACACACCATTAGCCCAAATGTTATATGCTACTGATCAATACAAAATTCTCTATCGTGATGATTCGGTAATCATTCTCAGAAAGAACCCTCCTTAAAGAAAATATCCTTTGTACCCCATAGCAGATTTTCTGTAGAATGAAATTACAGTCACTGAAATGAGTTGTACCAAAATGCGAACCCTCACTCCTCTGCGTCCTTTCATTATATCGGGTCTTGTGGCAGTTTCACTTTTTGCGTGGGGCTTTCAACCACAAGCTCAGGCTCGGTTGGTTGTTCCCAATGGGAAGGCCTATGCAACGGGAATGCTAACCCGATTTTACTATGAACTGGCCCTCCAATCCGCAGCCAACGGCAAAATGGATTTGTCGCTCTCTTTTATGGACAAAGTGTACGAAATGAATCGCCATGATTTGCAGATTGCACTGACTTATGCGGCTTTTTTGCAATCACAAGGACATTACACAGAAGCAATCTCAGTGTATAACAATTTATTAGCCGGAACTCTATCACCCCTTGAACAATCCTCACTCTATTACCAAATTGCTCTGCTCAATGACGATCTTAATCAGTCCCAGCAATCCATCACAGCAATGAAAAAAGCCATTGAGATTTATCCCGGCAAAATTCCCGCAGAATTTTATTACGACATGGGTATTTTTTACTCAAAATTAAATCAATATGAAAAAACATCCCTGTATTCTCACAAAGCGGTTGAAGAAGCGCCAAACTCTTCAGAGGCTTGGAACAACTGGGGATACAGCCTTGCAAAACTGGGAAAATATGAAGAAGGGCTAAAAGCGATTCAAAAATCCCTGGCCATAGAACCCAAAAATGCCAATACCCTGGATAGTATGGGATACATTCTTTTCAAAATGAAACGCTTTCACCAATCCATCCAAAGTTATGAAGAAGCCACCCACTTGGATCCCAAAATGACAGAGAGTTTTTTCTATCTGGGACAGTCTTATGAAGCAACACAAGCTTGGCAGAAGGCCATTGATGCCTATCAAAAATTTTTGACACTGTCTCAAGATCAACAAGAGAGAGCTTTTGCACTCACTGCCATACATCGTCTTCAAAAATGGGTGCCGCAAAACGAAAAAACAACTTCAACCGATCCCACCCATCAGGATAGTAGCCAGCTTGCCCCAAGAAAAGCACAGTCACAGGACATAAAAACAACAGAATAAGGTTAAATAATGGTCAGTCAGCGAAAAAAAAACCTGATTTTCTTAACAGGTTATATGGGGGCCGGTAAATCCACCATTGGCAGAAAGTTAGCTTATGCCCTCAAATACCGATTCGTGGATACCGATAAGGCTCTGGAAAGACATTTTAAGCTCAAAATGTCACAAATTTTTGAAACATTTGGAGAAACAACCTTTCGCCAAGAGGAGGAACGGTTAATTGAAAAAATGGCCACTCGGAATCACTATATTGTTTCAACGGGTGGTGGCACATTAACCCGAACCGAAACATTCTTTACGGCGCAGCGTGCTGGCTTTTTGGTTTATTTAAAAGCCCCGTTGGAAGTGCTTTTTGAAAGAGCCATCTTTAGCCAGAAGGATCGGCCCTTAATTAACACCCCCAATGCGGAAGAAACCTTTAAAAACCGGTTTAAAAAACGAGAACCTTACTACATTCGTTCAGATTATATCGTTGAAACAACCAATCGCTCATCGGATGAAGTGGTTCAGGAGATTATTCATTGGCTTCAAGAACAACCATCACAGTAACAGAATCCACGGAATCTTATCCCATTTGGGTAAGCCAAGGTAATTTGACGCAGGTTGGCCACTTTCTTCAAGAATTACTGCCCTCTGTACAAAAAATTCTTGTGGTGACCGATATGCATGTGGCTCCCTTATACCTAAAGACTGTTACGAATTCGCTAGTCCAGGATGGGTATGCGGTGTCCTGTGTTGAGATTGAGTCAGGCGAAGCCCATAAAACAATTAAAACTGTTGAACAACTCTATGATGCTGCCATTCAAGCCTCGTTAAAGCGTCGAGATTGTATTATTGCCTTGGGTGGTGGCATTACCGGAGATATCACCGGTTTTTTGGCTGCCACTTACCTTAGAGGGGTTTCCTTTATACAAATCCCCACCACACTCTTAGCTCAAGTGGATGCCTCCGTTGGTGGCAAAGTCGCTGTGAACTGGAAGCAATTAAAAAACATGGTGGGTGCTTTTTATCACCCTAAAGGCGTTTTAATTGATACAGATACTTTAAAAAGCCTTCCTTTAGACGAATTCACCTGCGGCATGGGTGAGGTTATCAAGTATAGTCTTATTGAAAAGTCAGTACCCGGAATCAACACTCAAGAAACATTTTTCCAAAAACTCGATGGAGCTTCCCAAAAGATTGAAAGTGTTATGGCAGATATTATTACGTATTGTTGCCAATTAAAAGCCGCAGTCGTTGAGTCTGATCCCAAAGAACAGCTTGGAATCCGCGAGATTTTGAATTTGGGACATACCTTTGGCCATGCATATGAAACACTTTCTTCCGGAGAGATTCCCCATGGAAAGGCCGTTAGTATCGGAATTGTAAAAGCCTTTTCGTTGGCAAGCGCCATGCAACAGATATCACAAGAAGCTGTTGGACAAGTTGTTACACTCTTAAAACAGTACGACCTACCGATTGCATCGCC